>NZ_JASEWO010000211.1:0-6844 GCF_030024295.1 Pantoea sp. Pa-EAmG | reverse complement strand
GATCTGAAACAGCGTGCTGGCAGGTAACTCAAGTCCTTCAAAGAAGCGCTGGCGTACCGGATGAATATGCGGCACCAGCGCCAGGTCGGTGACATAAGTGGTGGTGCGCACAATCCAGTCACGCTGTGCACCCAGCCCCTCCAGCAAACGATCGATATTGGCATACACTTGCTCGACCTGCTGCTGCATATCTCCAATGCCGATCACGTTTCCTTCTTCATCCCACGCGACTTGCCCGGTCGGGAATACCGGCGTTCCGGGACGAATTTTGACGTGATTGTAATAGCTGCGCGCCTTCAAACCGGCGGGATTGATAATGCTCATAACGCTCCTTAACCCTGTTTCGTTCGCGAATGTTCTCGCTTCAAGGCTATCACTCGTGCGCGTTGCCGGGTAAAGGTATCCTGGCAACGCCGCATTGCCGCTAAAGCAACACGGCGGCGGTTACAAACGCTTTTGTGACGCGGCATCGAACAGCATCGCACGCGCATAATCCACTTCAACGGCAATCATATCGCCTGCTGCGGCACCGGAACGTTGGGTGGTAAACAGCATCACCTCATGCCCGAATAAGTTGCCGTGGATGAGCTCGGATAAACCGGTGGGTTCGACGAGAGAAACCTCCAGTGGCAGCGCGTGTGGAGAACCTGCTGAAGCCAGTGCGATGTTTTCAGGTCTGATGCCATAAATGACTTCACGACCTTCAGGCTGATTGGCCCATGCCGGGTTAGCGGGCAACAGCGCGCTGTCGCCGATGCGCACGCCATTCGGGGTGACAACGCCATTGATAAAGTTCATGGACGGTGAGCCGATAAAGCTGGCGACAAACTTGTTGGCTGGCGTGTCATACAGTTCCAGTGGTGTGCCGACTTGTTGGATAACTCCGTGGTTCAGCACCACAATCCGGTCGGCCAGCGTCATCGCCTCAACCTGATCGTGCGTGACATACACGATAGTGTTGTTCATCTGCTGATGCAGGCGTTTAATCTCGACGCGCATCTTGCCGCGCAGTTGTGCATCCAGATTGGAGAGCGGTTCATCAAACAGAAAGACCTGCGGCTGGCGCACGATCGCGCGTCCCATCGCCACTCGCTGGCGCTGGCCGCCGGACAGTTCTTTGGGACGACGATCCAGAAGATGTGAAAGATTAAGGATATCCGCCGCTCGCTTCACTTTCTCCTCAATCTCCGCACGCGGACGTTTCTGGATTTCGAGGCTAAAGCCCATGTTGCGTGCCACCGTCAGGTGCGGGTAGAGCGCATAACTCTGAAACACCATTGAGATATCACGATCTTTCGGGGCGACATCATTCATCAGTCGTTTTCCGATGCGGAGATCGCCGCTACTCGCCAGTTCCAGACCCGCAATGGTGCGCAGTAAGGTGGATTTGCCACAGCCGGACGGCCCGACCAACACCACGAACTCACCATCGTTAATCGTGAGGTTGATATCGCGCAGGACTTCAACATTGCCGTAGCGTTTGTCGATCTGCGCCAGTGTAATTTCTGCCATGTTTACCCCTTAACCGCGCCAGCGGTCAGACCCTGAACCAGATATCGTTGAATAAAGGCGAAGAACAGACAGGCAGGAATCAGCGCCATTACGGCGGCTGCCATCATTTCACCCCATGAAACGGCAAATTTGGAGACGAAGCTGAGTAAACCCACCGGGAAGGTCATCACTTCGTTTTTGTTGATCAGCATCAGCGAGAACAGCAGTTCGCTCCATGCCGCGGTAAACACGAAGCCGAGCGTTGCCGCCATTCCCGGTAACGTCAGCGGAACCAGTACCCGATACAGCGCCTGAAAACGTGTGCAGCCCTCCAGCATCGCAGACTCTTCCAGATCTTTGGGAATGGCATCAAAGAATGACTGCATCAAAAAGGTGGCAAACGGGACGTTAAAGGCGGTGTAAATCAGCACCAGACCCAGAAGACTGTTGGTCAGGCCGAGCGGGGCCATCACGCGATAAATCGGGGCGATGATCATCACCAACGGGAACATCTGCGTGAACAACAGCAGCGCCGCCATCACCATCTTGCCGCGAAAGTGAAAACGCGAAAATGCATAGCCGGCACCAGCAGCAATCAGCGTGGTCAGGAAAGCGGTGCTGAAAGAGACGATCAGACTATTGCTGAAGAAGGTGGGGAAATCACTGTCGGTGAGCACTTTTTGAAAGTGGCCTAAAGTGAAGCCGCCCGGCAACAGTGTCACGCCCTGGCTGAACAGCAGCTGATCCGGTGTGACTGAAATCTTAATGATCCAGTAAAGCGGAAACAGGGCAAACAGCAGGTAGAGGCCAATACTCAGGCGATGGCCAATCATGGGTAACAGTTTCATTTCGCCTCCTTATTTCAACAGTTGATGACGAATGCGCAGCAGAACCAGCGCGTAGCAGGTCATCAGCAGTAACAGAAACACCGCCATTGCCGAGGCATAGCCAAAATCGAGTTTGCGATAGGCGGTGGTGAAGATGTAGCTGGATAGAATCGAGGTGGATCCGGCGGGGCCACCGTCGGTCATCACCACGATCAGATCGGCGAAGTTGGCGATCCAGATGGTACGTAGCATCACGGTGATGGCGATCATCGGTGCCAGGAAGGGCAGCGTGACGCGACAGAATTGTTGCCAGCCGCTGGCACCGTCAATCGAAGCCGCTTCATACAGATCTTTCGGGATGGATTGCAAAGCGGCCAACAGGGTAATGGCAAAAAACGGAATACCAAACCAGACGTTAGCAATGATCGGTCCCCACATGGCCAACTGAGGATCGGACAAGATATTGTATGGCTCGCTCAGTAATCCGAGATCGCTCAGCCACTGTGGTAACGGGCCGACCACCGGGTTAAGCAGCCAGGACCAGGTCAGGCCGGATAGAAAGGCGGGCACCGCCCAGGGCAGAAACACCAGCGCCTGCACCCAGCGACGAAAACGAAATTCGCGGTTGAGCAGCAGCGCTAACGCCAGACCGAAGAAAAACTGCAACAGCAGTGAGCTGAGCGTCCAGTTCAGCGTGTGACCGAGTGCTTTAAAAAAGCGCCGATCGTCAAACATTTCGGCAAAGTTATCCCAGCCCACCCACCCGCTATCCATCGGATTGAGCAGATTCATGCTCTGAAACGCGTAGGAAATGCCGATCGCCATCGGCACAAAAATAAACAAGGCGATCAGCAACAGTCCCGGCGAAAGATAAAACCACGGCTCAGCCAGCCGCAGCCAGCGCGTGTAGCGCGGGCGCGGCGAGCGGGCGTCAAGTGAGGTTTCTAACATCATCATTGTTCTCCGCGCGATCGGTGATTACTGCGTGGCGAGCCAGCTTTTCTGCTCTTTGGTCAAATATTTAGCCCAGTCTTTCACCATGTCTTCGGTGTCGTTTTCACCCAGCAGGGTTTCCTGGCTGCTCTCTTTCACAATCACCGAGTTAAAGTAACCCCAGCCTTTCAGATGTGTCGGCATGGTTAAGGGCACATAGTTCGGATCGTTTAACTCTTTAAACCAGCCGGCAAACTGCGGTGTTTGATAGAAAGGATCCTGCTCTGCACCTTTATAAATCGGCAGGGTGCCAACAAATTTTGCCCATGCGAGGTTGTTGGTCTTATTACTCAGGAAGGTGATGAGTGGCCAGGCGAGATCTTTTTGTTTGCCCTGTTTAAACATCGCCCAGCCGGTATAACCAATGGTAGGGAAAGCTTTACCCGACGGTCCGACAGGCATCGGTGCAACGGCAAAATCATCGGCGGCCATGCTGTTTTTAATCGCAATCAGCGCATCGGGGTCCTGATCGAGCATGGCGCACTTGCCGGAATAGAAACCGGAGACGATTTCGTTAAAGCCCCAGTTCACACTGTCTTTTGGCGCGCCGCCTTGTTTGTACATGTCGACCAGCAACTGCGCCCCTTTGATCGCCCCTGGCTGAGTCAGAGTACTGTTGCCGGATTTATCGAAGAAATCCGGTGAGCCGTTCATTGCCGCCATAAACATCATCCAGGCGTTGGTGCCGCCGACGCCGCCGCGCATACAGTAGCCGCTGATGCCGTTACCCAACTGGCTGATGCGTTTAGCATCGCTGGCAAACTCATCCATGGTTTTTGGCGGCTCGCTCAATCCGGCCTGCTGGAAGAGTTTCTTATTCCAGAACAGGGCGCGCAGGTAGAAGCCGTAAGGGATCATGGTGGCTTTGCCATTGGCGGCACGCGCCATCGCCAGCGTTTTATCGGTTAACTGGGCGGTGCCATCCCAACTTTTGAGACGTGGTTCCAGATCCTCCAGCATGTTGTTGCTGGCATACAGCCCTTGCCAGGTATCTGGCATTTCCACCACATCGGGCACTTGTCCGCTTTGCAACATGGTGCCTAATTTTTCAAACGCCTGACCCCACGGCAGCGAGATCAGCTCAATTTCCGTGCCGGGATGCTGGGTTTTGTATTCGGTCAGCATCTTCTGCAGCAGTTCAGTGCGGGGCGGGCTGGTAATCACTTCCACCACGGTTAATTTTGCCGCCATACTGCTGAGTGCTGAACCCAATCCAATGGCTAAAACCAGTGCGTTAATCGCAAAACGAGTCGTCATTGCAGCTTCTCCTGGGAGTGATTATGCGCGGGTTGCGGTGGCCAGCGCCTGTTGCAGGTCGTTCCAAAGGTCTTCGGTTTCTTCCAGTCCAATCGAGATGCGGATCAACCGTGGCGAGACGCCAAAATCAACGGCCGAGTTAAATTCGCTGGCTTGATTGATGACCGAGATGGCGGGCATCACCAGGCTTTCGAATCCGCCCCAACTCACCCCCATATGGAAGTACTGCAAGGCGTTGCAGAAGGCGGGGATATCGATTTGTTCGGTCACTTCAAACGCAAACAGGCCACTGTAGCCGCGCAGCGATGACCAGGATTTGGGGGACAAACCGGGATGGCACACTGCCGTAACCTGTGGATGGGCACTCAACTTTTGCGCCAGTTCCATGCCGCTTTGGTGATGCTGCTTCATGCGCAGGGGGAGCGTGCGCAGACCACGGATCAGCAATGAGGCTTCATGCGCCGATAGCTTGCCGCCGAGGAACGGGCTGATGTGGCGTGCGATATTGCCGATGTGCTGTTGACTGGCAATGACCAGGCCGGCCACCACATCACTGTGCCCGCTGATGTATTTCGATGCCGAGTGCACCACGATGTCGATCCCACACAGTAACGGCTGCTGGAAAATCGGCGACGCCCAGCTGTTATCGATAATGGTGACCGCACCAGCATCACGCGCCAGCGTGGCCAGTTTATTCAGGTCCAACTCGCCCATCACCCAACTCACCGGACTTTCCAGGTAGAGCAGGCTGGCACCCGGCAGCGCGGCACGAATTGCCTCTTCATCATCACCATCGACG
This sequence comes from Pantoea sp. Pa-EAmG, assembly GCF_030024295.1. Lineage (NCBI taxonomy): Bacteria > Pseudomonadati > Pseudomonadota > Gammaproteobacteria > Enterobacterales > Erwiniaceae > Pantoea > Pantoea sp. Pa-EAmG. The sequence goes on along the minus strand of NZ_JASEWO010000211.1, from coordinate 1,477 downwards.
AACTCGGTGGTGATACCAAAACGCTGGCAGAAGCCACGCAGGAAGCGATACGTATCGGGATAGACGTGATTAACACACACCACTTTTGCGCCGGGTTGCAGCACGCTGAGAATGGCATTGCTGATGGCGGCCATGCCGCTGCCGAACGCCAGGCAAGCCTCGCCCCCTTCCAGTGCGGCAACTTTCTCCTGCAGCGCTCGGACCGTGGGATTATCGACGCGCGAATAGAGCGGTTGATCGCTTTCGCCACGGAAGCGGGCAATCATGCTATCGTAATCGCTGAAGGTGAACAGTGACGATTGGTAGATCGGCGGGGTGACCGCGCCTTTTTCATGACGTAAATCATGGGACAAAAGTGTTTGTTGCGAGACCGGTTTATCGTTTGGCATTGATGACATCCTTCATGTCGCGTTCAGTGATATCGAGAATTTGATGGCAAATGGCGCGCGCGGCTTCGCCATCCCGCTGGCAAATGGCATTGAAGAGATCGCGGTGTAACGGGAAGGAGTCGGCAAACAGTGCCTGCTCCGGTGGCGATTCAAAAAAGGCGTGCATGCTGTCGTAGATGCCGTTAAGCATTTGCAACAGAAGGGGGTTGCCGGAAGCGCGATAAATGCTGGTGTGAAACGCCCAGTCTTCGGCACCGGCTGAGCCGACCGCCAGATGCACGCGCTCCATTTCAATCAATCGCTGTTCGATTTCCAGCAGGTCTTCGGCGCTTGCACGCTGTGCAGCGAGCACACAGGATTCTGATTCGATAATGCGACGGACCTCCAGTGCGTGCAGCATATTGGCGGAGTCATTTTTGAATCGCAGCGAGAGGAAGCTGTCGTTGATGCCGACATCTGCCTGCAAAAACGTGCCGCTGCCTTTCTTACGCAGAATGATGCCCAGTGCTTCCCAGCGTTTTAACGCCTCACGCACGGTGTTGCGGCTCACCCCGAGTTTCTCCGCCAGTTCGCGTTCAGGCGGTAAGCGACTCCCCGGCTGCGCGCCGGATTGCGCCATAAAACGCGTGAGTGCATCAAGAATCAGCGTGTCACTGCGCGGTGTGGTTATCGGTTGAAGCTCAAAAGGAGATTGCATAGCGCTGCCTTAATTGGTCCAACATCTCTACCAATTTCATAGCAAGGCGCGTGCCATTATTTTTATGCCTGATTTAATTGACGTTTCTGGGCAGTAATAAGCAGGAGATCTGAGTTTTACTGGTGCAAGGCGAAAAAAAATGCACCGGGATGTCACAGCGAGGATATAAAAAAGGCGCGAATTAACGCGCCATTTATATATGCGTAAATAAATTAGCTGGCGTCAAAAATCACATACAGTTTACGCATCGTGCTTTCAATTACCCAGGTCCCTTCAGTATTGGCTTCGAAGAAAAAGGAATCACCCGGTTTAAAATTTAGGGTTGCTTCGCCATCAGGAGTAAATGAACCTGTGCCGTTAAGAAAATGCATAATTTCAGCCTGTTTCACTG
>NZ_JASEWO010000210.1:0-6884 GCF_030024295.1 Pantoea sp. Pa-EAmG | reverse complement strand
GTGCCAAAACCATCTTTAGCGTTACCAGCGGTAACTTTCTTGAGATGTACGATTTTATGGTGTTTGGCTACTACGCCACCGCCATTGCAAAAACCTTTTTCCCGGGCGACGATCCGTTTGCTTCGCTGATGCTGACGCTGATGACCTTTGGTGCCGGCTTCCTGATGCGCCCGCTCGGGGCGATTATACTGGGTGCCTATATTGACCATCACGGCCGGCGCAAAGGGTTGCTACTGACGCTCGGCCTGATGGCGCTCGGTACGCTGACCATTGCACTGGTGCCAGGCTACGCCACGCTGGGCGCGGCGGCACCAATTCTGATTCTGCTGGGCCGCCTGCTGCAGGGTTTCTCGGCGGGCGTGGAGCTGGGCGGCGTCTCGGTTTATCTGTCTGAAGTGGCTCCTAAAGGCCGCAAAGGCTTTTACGTTAGCTGGCAGTCGGGCAGCCAGCAGGTAGCGGTAATCTTTGCCGCGCTGCTGGGGCTGGGGCTTAATCATCTGCTGGCGAAGGACGCGGTGACCGAATGGGGCTGGCGTATTCCGTTTGTGGTCGGCTGTCTGATTGTGCCGTTCCTGTTCTGGATTCGCCGCATGCTGGAAGAGACCGAAGCCTTTAGCCAGCGTAAATCGCACCCGTCGATGGGCCAGATTGTGCGTTCAGTGGGACAGAACTGGGCGCTGGTGCTGGCCGGCATGCTGATGGTGGTCACCACCACGGTGATGTTCTACATGATCACCGCATTCACCCCGACCTTTGGTAAAACCGTGCTGATGATGAGTGACAAACAGAGCTTCCTCGTGACGCTGTTTGTCGGCATCTCGAACCTGTTCTGGCTGCCGGTGATGGGCGCGCTGTCGGACCGCGTTGGGCGGCGGCCGCTGCTGATTACCTTTACCGTGTTGATGATCCTGACGACCTGGCCGGTGCTGCACGGGCTGGTGGGATCGCCGACCTTCGCGCACCTGGTGGAAGCGGAGCTGTGGTTATCGTTCCTGTACGCCAGCTATAACGGCGCGATGGTGGTGTATCTGGCGGAGATCATGCCGGCTGAAGTGCGTGCTTCGGGCTTTTCGCTGGCCTACAGCCTGGCGACCGCGCTGTTCGGTGGTTTTACGCCAGCGATTTCGAGCTATCTGATTCATGCTACTGGCGATAAAGCGATGCCGGGCGTCTGGCTGTCGTTTGCCGCGGTGTGCGGCCTGGTGGGTACGCTGCTGATTGGCCGCATGGTGAAACAGTATCAGGCGCGGCACAGCGCAACGGTAGTGGGCGCGTCGCTGTAGTTAGAGTGGGTATGCGCTGGGCCTCACTTTAACTTTTCCCATTTGCCCTCACCCTAACCCTCTCCCGCATGCGGGAGAGGGAACCGCTCGGTGCGGTTTCGCAGACCTGCACTTCACCTCAACACTCGCTTGGTTGGCTCCTTCTCCCGCCAGCGGGAGAAGGCGGGGGATGAGGGTGCCAGCCAGCTCCTGCTCTGCCTGCTGGCCCTCACCCTAACCCTCTCCCGCACGCGGGAGAGGGAACCGCTCAGTGCGGTTTCACAAACCTGTACTTCACCTCAACACCCGCCCGGTCGGCCCCTTCTCCCGCTTGCGGGAGAAGGCGGGGGATGAGGGTGCCAGCCAGCTCCCGTCCCACCCCGCTAAAACGCCACATCCACCACCACGCTATCGCTGTAATTGCCCGCTGCGGGCGTATTCTGCGTAGTCAGAATCTGCGCCGTATAGGTAAAATTGCGCGTCACGGTATCCGCGTTGAGCGATGTCGAGGTCGCGCTGCTCCAGCGGTCGCTGCCGCTCGGGCCCCAGCGATTAGTGGTGGTGGTGCCTTTATAAATATCGTAAGCCAGCCGGTTGGTGCCGCTCGCCATCTGGCGCGTGGTGCCGCTGTAATAGCTGCCATTACTCAGTCCCACCGTATACGTGCTGCCCTTTGAACACACCACGTTAATCGTCTGCTGCACAGTAGAAAAACTACCGACCAGCGGCGCACTGCCGAAGCTGACGTTCGGCGCCGTAATCGTGGTGCAGTCGTTGGTGATCACCATATTCACGGTGATCGGCATCGCCGTCCCGCTGCTGCTCTGCACGGTGCCGACGCACACGCCGGCCACATTTAGCCCGGCGCACACGTTATAACTCACCGTCAGCGTGATGGTGGTGGTGTAACTGCCGGCGGCAATCACCTGGCCAGGCACGGTGCGGAAATAGAGTGGAATGACAAAATTGAGGCTGTTGCCGAGCGCCAGCAGCGCGGAAGAGTTCCAGCGATAGCTGCCGCCCTGGCGCAGTTCGGTGGCACAAGCGCTGTCGATGCACAGCTGAATCGGCACGTTATCGGTGCCGCTGGCCGATGCCTTCATGGTGGCGCGCGTGCCGCTCAGGTAGCTGGCAGTGGTAAACGCATAGGCGACGTAATCGCTGCCCAGCAGGTTGAGCGTGCCGGTGCCGCAGTTAACGTTGGTGTTACTGGAAGTATTGACCGCCGTCGACTGAACGTAAAACGTGGTTTGCGTGCCAAAGCTGGCGTTGGGGGCCGAAAGCGAACAGAGCGCGTAGCTGCTGGCCGGCAGCAGCCACAGCAGCAAGAACAGAAATTTCCTCATGGCGAGATCCCTGACTGTGAGTTGTTGGCGGCATTCACGGCCGTACCGGGCGCGGCAGGCGGCAGCGGGCAGGTGAGTGGACCGTAAGTCTGCAGCGCTTTAGGCTGCCCCTCAGCGATAGCCAGCGTGGTCTCGCACTGGCGGCCGTCCGGCGTCACCACGCGCATCGGGTTGCTGGCGCTGAGATCTTCCATCCACACGAGGCCGTCCCAGCCGACATATTCGGTGGCGCGATCGCGGCGCAACACCTGGCTGGAGACTGGCAGCGGCTGGCCGTCGCTGTCGTGCAGGATCACGCTGGCGGCGCGCAGGCGCTCCACCGGGAAATTCAGCAGATAGCCACTTTTGCGCTTCACCGCGAAGCGCTGCTCCACTCTCGGCGCGGTCATGTCAGCCGGCAGATCGAGGGTATCGATATCGTACTTCGCGCCGTAATAGCTGCTGATGGACGGCACCAGCAAATAGCCGGCGTCATCGGTGCGGCCCATCGTCTGGTTCTCGTAGCGCACCGTCACGTCCGGATAGCGGGTTTTCACCACCACAAAGGCATCGTTGATGTTGTTGGCGGCGAACACATGGTTGTCCATCAGCACCAGCGAGCCGGTGAAATCAGCCCACTGCGTGGTGTTGTCATCGTCGCCGTAAAAGCCGGCGGAAGTATCGATCTTGTTGTTGCGATAGCGCAGACTGCCCTGACGATAATCGCCGCTGTCGCCGCCCTGATGCGCCCATGACGCATCGTAAGCAAAACCGCCGTCGCTCGGCATGGCGCGCGACACGTACAGGCGCTGATTGCTTTGTCCCTGCTGATCGCGCTCGACACTAATTGATGCGCTGCTCTGTTCGCCAAACGGAATCACCAGCGAAATCGCGCCGCTCCAGTCGCCCTGCTGCTGGTCGCGGCTGGCGGAAATGTACAGGCTGCTGTTGCCCCACAGGTTTTTACTCCACGATAAATTCCACAGGCGGGTGCGATCGCCGCTGCCGCCGGCGATGTCCAGATACGCCAGACCGAGGCTGCCGTACTGGCTGAGCGACAGGCTGGCGGTGTACTGCGCGCTGCGTCTGGCGAGCGAATAGCTGGTATTGGCGCTGTCGCCGCGGCTGCCGACCAGCGCCAGGTTGCCGAAATCCGCGCTGCGCAGCGTGTGCTGGGTGCCGAGGCTGAACCAGCTGTTGTTGTACTGGTAACCCCAGCTGTACTGGGTACCGGGCCTGCCGTCCAGCTGGCTCTGCGCCAGCGCGGCGTTGATGACGCCCAGGCTGCCCAGCTTCACCAGTGCGCCGGCACCGCCCATCGCCACGTCGCTGCTGCCTTCGGCGTGCGATTCCAGCGTCAGCCAGTCGCGCAGGCCGTAACGATAGGATCCGCTGGCCGCCGCTGCGCCGTAATCAAAGTTTTTGATGCCGTAGTTCTCGCGAATCGCCCCGGCGGAGAAGGCGTAATCGGACAGGCCGGTTTTCAGCAGGCTGCTGGAGACATAGAACGGCAGCGTTGTCGTCACCTGACGGCCGACCGCGTCGGTGGTGGTGATCACCGCATCGCCCGCCCCGTTCACGAACGGCACATTGGTCAGCGACCACGGCCCCGGCTGAACGCTGGCCTGTGCGCTGCGGTAACCATTGATAAACAGATCGACTGACGACGGTACCGCCGCCTGGCCGCTAAAGGCCGGCAGCGGGTAAGTGACCAGATCCGGCCGCACGCTGAAGTCACGCGCGATCTGCACGCCGCCAAGGCGCACGCTGTTGCTCCAGCCCAGCGCATCCGTAATCAAATCGCCGGCGCGCCAGCTCAGCGCGGCGTTCTCGTTCTCGTTGCTGTACCAGGTGTCGTAGCGAATGTAACCCTGCTGCTGGCCGCGGGTGTCGCCCGCAAGCTGCTGGATATAGACACCGTTACTGGAGAACTGGCCGGCCGGACCGAACAGGCGCAGCTCATTCCAGCTGGAGAGGCGCGAACCGGCGTTGTCGGTGCGCGTGGCGTAGAAGTCGTAGTTGAGCAGCGCGCCGTTGCTGGCCTGGCCGGGATAGCGCGGACCGTTTTGCGGCTGACCAAGCGTCTGCTCTGGCAGCCAGGCGGGCGGTACCGTCAGCAGCAGGCGCTGGCGGCGTTCATCATATTCCACTTTAACCTCCCCCAACTGACCGGGAGCGACCTGTTCGCCAGCCAGCTTCGCCGCCGGAATGCCGGCGCGCTGCAGATCGCCGCTGCGCAGCCAGAACTCACCGTCGCGCCGCTCGACCGGCACAATCTCGCCCCGTTCGCGCTGGTTCACCACCAGTTCCAGCATGTATTGCTGGCCGCTGGCGCTGTGGCTGACGGCAGGCGGCGGTGGCAGCTCAGAGAAAGTCTCTGCGCTGCTCAGCGGGGAAAAGCACAGCACGCTGGTCACCGCCAGCGCGCAGGGAGGCGGCGTCAGTTTCATCAGCGCGCGGCAGCGCTGCGCCAGTGAGTTTTATTCACCTCGGCCGCGAGTTCACCGCTCACCGGGCTGTTCAGCGGCCAGCGGTGGCTGCTGTTAGCCAGCACATAGCCAAACAGGCCGTTGCCGAGCGCGCGACCGCCGACGGTGACGTTGCTCAGGCGCGCGTGGCCGTTGCCGCGATTGGTCAGCTCCAGCCAGCGTTTGCCGTCGCGGCTGACCTGACGCCAGCTGAGATCGGCTTTGGCGCTGTCGCGCGTCAGGCCATCGCCATAGACAAACAGCGGCACCGAGTAGCGCATCTGAAACGTCAGCCCGGCCTGATTCTCGCCCGGCGAGCGCGGCGTCGGGATCTCATCCAGCACCACTCGATAGGCTTGCTCTACGCCGGCGGGCGGCGCGCTCTGGCGAATCAGACGCACCAGCTGCTTCTGCCCCGGCTCCAGCCGCACCATCGGCGGGCTGGCGACCACCTGCTGCTGCGTTTGATACTGCTCCTGGCCGTCAATCTGCTGCCAGTTGAAGATGCGTACCTGCATGATGGTGGTGGCGTTACCGCGATTCTCCAGCCACAGTTCGCTGGCTTTTTCCTGTGGGTTGATGGCGGGATCGATCGGCCAGATCATCAGCGAGTTGGCAGCGAAGCTGGCGGGCGACAGGGCCAGAAGAAACCACAGAAGCAGGGCGCGCAGGCTCATCATTATTCATCCTTTTTTATGCTGCCGTCACCAGCTCAGGGTGACGGTTAACGTATCGGTATAGGTCCCGGCGCGCGTCGGGCCAGGCAGGGTTAACAGGCCATAAATCGGCAGCACGATGTTATTGGCGTTGCTGTAACTCAGCGCCACCGGCGAGTTAACCGGAATCGCCGTGGTGTGCGCTGCGTTGGTATACAGGCTGTACGCCACGGTATCGGTGTTACTGGTGTGTTTGAGATTGCGGCTGCTGGTGTAATTGCTGCCGCCGTTGATGCTCATGCTGAGGGCGGTACCCGGCGTGCAGGCGAGGGTGAGGGTGGTGCTTTGCACGTAGCTGGCGCTGACGCTGCTGCTCGCCACGCCCGACTGGGTGCCAAAATTCAGCGTGCCAAACACGCCGGTATTGGTACCGGAGATCACGCAGCCTGCCACCACTGACGCAGAGACCTGGAAGGTGGCCGTCGGCAAACTCCAGGCCGGGACGCTCCCTATCAGCAGGGCCAGGCTGCCAGCACGCAGCAGCCAGACCATCCTTCTTACCCCACCGCTGGCGTCAGTAGTTCACCGCCACGTTAATAGTATCGGTGTAGGTACCGGCCGGAATCAGTGGGTTAAAGCCGCCGCCGACTACCCGACCGTAAATGGCATAGTTGGTGCCGAGCGTCGGATCGGTGGTGCCGCTGGCGGCAATATTGGTGTTGTTGGCGATGGCGGTGGTAAACGCGGCGTCGCTGTACAGCGTGTAAGCAATGCCCTGCGTATTGTTGGAGCCGAGGATCAGGTAACGTGGCTGGCCGCTCACCGTACCGTAAATGGTGGCCGGTGCCGGATTACTGCTGGTGACCTGCACATTGAAGGTCTGGCCGGTGGTGCAGCGGACAAAAATGCCGTTCCCGGATGCGCCCACCAGGGTGGCGTTTAAGGTATCAAAGGTTGCAGCGCTGCTACCGAAGTTCAGGGTACCGAAGTTAACCCCGCTGGTGGCGGACTGACCGTTCACCAGACAGCCGGTGGTGAGCGTCAATGTGGCATTGATGGTTCCCGTTGTGGTGGCAGCAAAAACCGTTGCAGGGGCGAGCGCGGCGCTCAGACTGGTAGCCAAAAGAAAAAGCTTGAGTTTCATAATCATTCCTTACTGATTATCCAAGGTCA
>NZ_JASEWO010000209.1:0-6927 GCF_030024295.1 Pantoea sp. Pa-EAmG | reverse complement strand
ATGGGGCTTAGAAAGCTCGATGGCAAAGACAGAAAAAGCGCTGCTGAATGGGGCTTTCTCTTGAGTGCCCTGTTCATCGTGCCGCTCTTTTTCTTGCCGCACGCCAGCGAGCTGATCAAAATTGGCCTTCAGCTGCTGTGGGGGGCTGCGTTTCGCGTGCGGCATTCATGGCCAACGACAGCTGGAAGCAAAACAAATCACGCTGAGCGATTGCAGCGTGATGGAGAGTCAATAATGTTAATGCATGAACTGTTTAAGCAGGTCCGCGGGCAGGGAAGGGTAATGACTACAATCACCCAGTCTGCAGATATGTTTAAAGGCAACGTTCGCCGGCGGCGTCCCGCGTTTGACGAGCGGGTCCGGAAGCTGCATCCTGGCGACAGACTGCCCCGGGGGCGTTACTTCAGGGACAAAAACCGGGGCTTCCTTTCTTACTCATGGATGAATTCTGGCTTTATAACCAGTAAGGAGAACAGCTCACTGACCGATACCCTGAAACGTCCGGAACATCCGTGGTATCTCAGAGCACCCGAGCAACAGGAATATCGCTCCAGCGCGTTGTCCAGGCAGGAGATAGCATCTCCCGCTTCATTTTCCATTCTGTATTCACGCCCTGACTCGCAAACCATATGCTGCCGAGCCCGGACTGGTTGATGCCGTCCAGTACTTTCATCAGCTGCGCGCTGTTGGCCCGCGGCTTATCCTCATCGAACAGATTCAGCTGACTGACGCCGTCTGGCGTGAAGTCATCGAGCATGATGCCGGCCTTCATGTAACGTCGCCCTTCAAGCCAGATGCGGTCGAGCGATCGCATGGCCACCTCAATCACGTCGCGCGTATCCTGCGTGGGTAGGGTGAGATTCTCGCCGGCGCTGTTGCCGTAGAAGACTTCTCCCTGCGCGTGCGGCGAGGTCCGGATAAAAACGCTGATGCGCCGGCAGAACTGGCGCTCATTTCTCAGCTTCTCCGCCGCACGGGTGGCGTACTGACACAGCGCTTCCTGCATGGCCACTTTTGTCGTGATGCGCTCACCAAAAGAGCGGCTGCAGACGATCTGCTGTTTCGCCGGCGCAAACTCCTCGAGGGGAATGCACGATTCCCCGTTGAGCTCGCGAACGGTGCGCTCGAGCACCACGCTGAAGTTTTTTCGGATGAGGGCAGGGTGCGCGCGCGCCAGCTGCAGGGCGTTTTCAATGCCCATCAGATTGAGCCGCCTGCCGATGCGCCGGCCAACGCCCCATATCTCCTCTACGGGCTGGTTTTCCAGCAGCGTCGCGGTACGCTTTGGATTATCCGGCGTCAGTGCCAGCACTCCGCGGAACTGCGGCCACTCCTTGCTGGCCCATTGCGCTGATTTTGCGAGGGTTTTTGTTGGCCCCATGCCCACGCCGACGGTCAGGCCGGTCGTGGCCAGCACGTGGGCGCGCAGGCGCCGGCCGAAGTGCTCAAAGTCCTCCAAGCCATCAATGCCGGTTAAATCGAGAAACATCTCGTCAATAGAGTACTGCTCGACCTTCGGCGTCATTTCCTCCAGTGCCATCATGACCCTGTTAGACAACGAGTGGTAAAGGGCGTAATTTGAGCTAAACACATGAATCTTTTCAGGATATCCCTCATTTTTGATCTGAAACCACGGTGCGGCCATCTTTATGCCGAGTTTTTTGGCAGCGGCGCTGCGTGCGATGACGCAGCCGTCATTGTTACTCAGCACGACCACCGGCCTGCCGCGCAGGTCAGGGCGGAAGAGCGCCTCGCAGCTGGCGTAAAAGGAGTTAACGTCGGCCAGACCAAACATGGGCATGATCACCTCCGGCGGGCACGGGTACTGTTAAAGAACCAGGTCACGACGCCGAGCAGCTGCAGCTCCTCCGGGTAGATCATCGGGTAGGCCGGATTCATGGGCAGCAGCGCGAGCCTGGGCTGCAGCTGCAGGCGCTTGACCGTGAACTCGCCGTTGACCTCGGCAATCACGATGTCGCCGTGAGCGGCTTCCTCGGCCCGGTCAACCACCATTACGTCGCCGTCGCAGAGGCCCAGGTCCCGCATGCTGTTGCCGCTGGCGCGCACGAAGAAGGTAGAGGCGCGCCGGCGGATGCACAGTTCGTTCAGATCGAGTTCTTTCTCGACGTAATCCTGTGCAGGGGAGGGGAAGCCGGCGGCGCACGGATCGGCATAAAGCGGTACCCTGACCCTCGGCGTAAAAATGGGTGGCCAGAGCAGCGTCAGGTCGGCGGTAGAGCTGCCCGGGTTCATGATCTGATGCCCCGGCCATGCTGCAGTGTGACTTCAAAAGTGCTGAGTAAATCGCGCATAAAATTCCTCCTGTTGTTTTACTGTTTATACATACAGTATTATTGAGGGGGAATTATCTGGCAAGAGGGAGCGAAACGGGTTGGCGCAGAAGCGAAGCCATCTGACTGACCCGCCGGGAAATTTTTATGAACGTCGGCTGGCTGATACTGAGTGACGCCACTATGCTCAGGTCAGGGCCGGCAGACGTGGAGAGGCGTTTCCGGTTGTACCTTTACAGCCCGGCGCTCTTGGGCCGGGCTGGTTTTGTTGAAATGCAGAATAAGCGTAACGTGCGTAAGCAGTCCATGCCGGCATCGGTGAAATGACGCTTCCTCGGCACGACTGTTCGTTCCTCGCGCTGCTGCGGTACGCCTCAGCCGTGACTGCGGCGAGCGTTGGGGGCTGACAGTTAACGGCAGGTATTTTTCCGGGATCCATTGTGCAGACCTGACGGACCGTTTTAATCTGCATGAAACTCCTCATCAGCCTCCGGGGCAATCTATGGATGGCCACACCTCTCCCGCACGTTTTCTCGCTTATCTTCTGACTGAGCACGATATCTCCGTGACGCAGCTGTGTGATCGCTGCGGGCTGAACAGCGATATCGCCCGGGCTTTTCTGGCGGGGCGCCTGCCGGTGACGCAGACGCTGGCGGAGCAGCTGGGCTTCGTGTTCCACTCCCCCGGCTTCTGGCTCACCCGTCAGGCCCTCTGGATGCGGGCTGAATCAGGTGCTGACGCATTCGCCGGTGTCGACGGGATATGTCCTGTGTCATATCCAGGAATGGCCTGTGAACCGGCTGCGCGATCTGCTGCCGTGGAAAACCAATCTCATTGCTGCATTAGATAAAATTTGACCTGACTCTGCCAGCACACAGTTCTAAATTGCGTATAGAGTCAATCCAGGAATGATTGTCTGGTCTGAATTTCCAGTAGGTTGTAATCCGGAGATGTAAAAACTGCTACTTTCGTTCTGAGGCAAATATGTAATGCTCATTACCTGGGTGGGATTATAACAACACGCCCGAGTATGGAATTTTCTTCGGAATATGCATGGGCCTCAGCCGCTGCCGCAAGCGGATACGTCCTGTCCACGATCACTTTGATTTGACCCGTTACCGCTAACTCCAGCATCCTGGAAATCGTGAGGTGGACATCAGGTTTTTCTAGTTGCGATCCCATGAAAACGCCTAAAAGTGTTTGGTTCGCCTGCAACGCTGGCCACGGATCGATAGCCAGCCGCGAACCGCCAGCGTTACCGATGAACACCAGACGCCCCTCCGGCCGGAGTGCCCCAAGAGAGGTCTGCAGGGTGGTTCCGACCGGGTCAACAACGAGATCCACTCCCCGGCCTCCGGTCAGACCCATGACCGTACCTACGACGTCGGCCGAGCGATGATCGATCGCATGGTCGAGACCAAGTTTGACGAGGCGTTCAGCCCTCCCGGCCCCGGAGACCGTGGCAAGTACGTTCGCACCTGCCAGATGTGCTAGCTGGATGGCGGCGAGCCCGACGCCACCTGCGCCGCCCTGGATTAAGACTGTTTCACCACGCTTTAATCTACCCCGGGCGAACAGGCTGTGATGAGCGGTCCCGAACGCGATAGGCATTGCCGCGGCGGCAGCCATGCATAGTCCCTCTGGCACAGGCCACGTCCTTGCCGCAGTCACTGCGCGTAGCTGCGCATGCGACCCGGCAAGATCGAAACTTGTCACTTTCTGGCCTACACGGCGATCTTTCACCTTGTCTCCGACCGCAATAACCTCACCAGCGGCGGCATAACCGACGACAAAGGCCGTATGGGGCGGGGGCGTGGACGCGCGATGGATCAGGTCGCCGCCTTCAATAGCAACAGCCTCGACCTGAATCAGGACGCCGTCGCCCGGGCAAACCGGATCCGGTACATCCGCATAACGGAGGACACTTGGCGGACCGGGATGATCATAGATAGCTGCTTTCATATTTATTCACCACAACCTCGTCACCTGGGAAACGCTCAGTCAGGTTCAAATCAGCCTTCGCCAGGCACCTGGGTCTTCAGGAGCTGCTGCTCCCAGAGGAAGGCAATCCCGCTGCCGGCTGCATGCTGAACAAGCACCTCTGAAAGCTCGGCGGCATGCTCTGTACGAGCCCAGTCACGCTGCCATTCTGAAGCCACTGCAAGCCAGGTAAGCAGATTCACACCAGCTGCCGCCATACGCTTGATCGCGATCTCGTGCGCCTCGACCGAGGTGCCCCCGGAGGCATCTGTGACGACTGTCACGTCCCAACCCTCGCCAGCGGCCTGGATCGCCGGCATCGCAACGCAAACCTCGGTCCAGAGCCCTGCGATAATCAGTTGCTTACGCCCCGCCGCCTTCACCGCATCCACAACCTTACGGTCTTCCCAGGTGTTAATAAACGTACGGTCAAACACTTCCTGGTCGGGAAACACATCGGTGATTTGTGGAAAGATAAGGCCGCCACGCTCAGCAACCACGCTGGTCAGGATGGTGGGCACGCTGAAGATTCTTGCGGTCTTCGCCAGGGCAGTCGAATTGTTGACCACGATGTGCGGATCGTGGCTGTTCAGGTTCGCGAGCTGATAAGGCTGATGGTCGATCAGAACGAGGACCGAGTCCTCGGGACGAAGAAGTGAATCGAGGCCGTTACGAAGAGGCATCTGGATTTCCTTTCTTTGCCGCTTAAGACTATCGGCATTGGATTTGAGGGAGATACACACAATGGTCTTGCATGGATGCAATGTAATGTTCACCATATGGATACGCTAGTCCCATAATTTCGCAAACTGTGTCGCAGAATGAGGAACACTGGTTTGGACATTGAAGATCTACAGACATTCGTTGCTGTCGCTGATGCTGGGGGCATATCGGCTGCGGCGCGTCGGCTCGGTATTACCAAGTCCATAGTCAGTCGGAGACTCTTTCGCATAGAAGCGGAGCTTGGCGTTCAGCTTCTTGTCCGAACGACCCGTGGCGCGGCACTAACCGAAGCCGGTATCACGTTCAGACACCATGCGGCACGAGCTGGCGCCGAGATTGATATGGCCAGGGATACGATCCTACCCTCAGGTGACCTCCGGGGTCACCTGAGGGTAGCCATGCCGCTGACTATTGGCGCAACCCATTTCGCCCCTGTGCTTGCAGAAATGGCATGTCTGCATCCGAAACTTCACATTCAGGCTTCCTACAGCGATCGCTTCGTTGATCTCATCGCAGAGGGTTTCGATTGCGCAATCCGGGGTGCCTATCTTCAGGACTCTAATTTAATTGCGAAGCGCATCGGGCCGATTCATGGGAAGCTTGTCGCAAGCCCTGCCTATATCGAGTTGAATGGATCACCCGATACGTTGGCCGAACTGGTCTCCCATCATGCCCTCATGCAGGGGACTGAATCCTGGCAGTTTATGGATGGGAAGAAGATCGTAACTGTTCAGCCGCAAGGCCGATTCAAGGCCGACAGCGCCATAGCTCTCGCGGCGGCGGCGGCGGCAGGTCTCGGCATCGCTTGGCTTCCCGATTGCATCACGCACAACTACGTCGCTTCCGGCGCGCTGATCCCAATCATGACACGTTATCCAGTCCCTCCGGGAGCCGTATACGTTGTGCGTCCGCCGGGAAAGCATCCAACGCGCCAGGTGCGGGTCCTCACTGAAATGATGATTGAGTATTTCAAAAACAATCCGGCACTTTTTGGTTTCAGCAGCGAAGAGATTTAGTTAGTACGGAGCCAGAGCGCGGTGTTTCCAACGATGAAAACTCACACAGGGGTTAAGCGCCGAGGAACCGTGTCCGGAATCTGATGTCGTGGGCAGTCGATCTTAAATCTTTATAGGCGTCAATACGGCCTGGATGTGACGCTTACGCGTTTTGCACCAGACACACCCTGCGTAGTGCACCTGTGGGTAGCCGATGATTTCGAAGACGTGGCACCGGAGCTGACGTCCGATGAGGTGCTGGCCACGATCGCGCTGGCCGATGCCACGCTTGATGCGGATATCAGTCTCAGCTGGTACTTCCTGCGCCACTGCGCTGACACGGTTCTGGCAAAACGGGAGGAAAAAGAGTGAACACCTGGCTGGCTTCCTTTCAGGCAGAGTGGCAGGGCATATGCTCAGAGGAGCATATGCTCATCCTGTCACCGGATGAGCAGCTGGCAGAGGCGGGCTGCATGCTCATGGGCCGTACGTGGTGGAAGGGCGAACCCCGTGAGAGTGAAGGCTGTTACTGGCGCTTTGACGGCAATGACGTCTGGCTGAAGTCTCTCGTGCAACTTGATGCGCAGCAGGCAGCGACACTTTCCGGCCTCCATTTTCTGGATGATTGGGAAGTGACCGGTACGCTTCTGGCACCCGTGGTGAGCGACCGGTGCGGTTGCCACTGGCCTGATTTCCGGGGCTGAAAACGACGACTCAGGCGGCCGCCCGGCGGGCGGCGCTTTTCACGGGAAAGATAATGATGACGTCGCTTCGCTCCACGCTTATGCCGTCTCCCGTCCTGCGGCCGGTAAACGGCGGGCATAAAGTGCCGTGCCCTCACGGTAGCCGGGCGGCCTCGCAAACAAGGGAAGCTGTCGCCGGCCTGCTCACCCGTTCCCCGCCGTGCGCGGGACATTCAGTCCGCTCCGGCGGCGCGT
>NZ_JASEWO010000208.1:0-6927 GCF_030024295.1 Pantoea sp. Pa-EAmG | reverse complement strand
CTTCGCCAAGCAGGCGATCTACGGTATCAGCGTAAGCTTTACCGGCGTCAGAGTTTGCATCGAGGATCACGGGCTCACCCTGGTTAGACGCGCGCAGCACCGACTGATCTTCCGGAATCACGCCGACCAGAGGAATGCGCAGGATTTCCAGCACGTCTTCCATGCTCAGCATGTCGCCACGCGTTACGCGTCCCGGGTTATAGCGGGTCAGTAACAGGTGCTCTTTTACCGGCTCTTCGCTGTTTTCAGCGCGACGTGATTTCGACGAGATGATGCCGAGAATACGGTCTGAGTCACGCACGGAAGAGACTTCCGGGTTGGTGGTAATGATCGCTTCATCCGCGAAGTACAGCGCCATCAGCGCACCGGTTTCGATACCGGCCGGCGAGTCGCAGACGATAAAATCGAAGTCCATTGCCGCCAGGTCGTTCAGCACTTTTTCCACGCCTTCGCGGGTCAGGGCATCTTTATCACGGGTTTGTGAGGCGGGCAGAATATAAAGCTGCTCGGTGCGCTTGTCGCGAATCAGTGCCTGATTCAGCGTCGCATCGCCCTGAATAACGTTGACAAAGTCATACACCACGCGGCGTTCACAGCCCATGATCAGGTCGAGGTTACGCAGACCGATATCGAAATCGATCACCACGGTTTTTTTGCCTTTCTGCGCTAACCCTGTGGCGATGGCCGCGCTTGACGTGGTCTTGCCAACGCCCCCTTTACCCGATGTAACTACAATGATGCGTGCCATAAATGTTGATTTCCTTAACGAAAGAAAAGGGGCCTAATTAAGTGTCTGGATGGTGAGCGCGCCCTCTTTAAGGCACAGGCGCGCAGCTTTACCAAAGAATTCCGCCGGGATCTGGTCCATGATCCAGTATTCGCCGGCAATGGAGACCAACTCTGCTGACAGGTTGGTGCAAAAAATCTGGCAGTCGCGATCGCCGCTGGCACCGGCCAGCGCGCGGCCGCGCATCATGCCGTAAATATGAATGTTGCCGTCAGCCACCAGTTCGGCACCGGCGCTGACGCTGCTGGTGACGATCAAATCGGCGTTGCGCGCGTAAATCTGCTGACCGGAACGCACTGGCGTATTGATGATACGCGTTTTGCTGGCCGGTTCGCTGACCGGCGGCGCGACCGCTTCCGGCTCCGGCGCGGGCGCATCAGCGCGTTTGCGGTTCTCTTTACCCTCTGACAGCACCGGCAGGCCAGCGCGGGCAATCATCTTTTTCAGGGCTTCATCTTTACAGCCGCTCACGCCCACAATGCGTAAGCCGGTGGCGCTGACGGCCTGCTGCATCTGCTTCCAGTTGATGTCACCGTTCAGGGCTGACACGTTCAGCACCACCGGCGCGTTGTGCAGAAAAGCCGGGGCCTGGTCGATTTTGTCCTGCAGCGCCTGACGAATCACCTCGGGTTGCGAATGGTGCAGATGAACAACTGACAGGGTAAAACTGCTGCCCTTGAATTCGATTGGCGATTGCGACATCTGTCCTGACTCAGTCCTGTTTTACGACCCTGAAGTAAACGCCGATAAAATCGTCATTAACATCCGCGGGTCAATATTCGAAGTTCTGCAAGCATGTTATAGTTACTGCTATATTCAGGCAAGTGACGCCCTTAGTTAATTCGAGTAAAAAATATGTTTTGTGTGATCTATAGAAGCCCGCAACGTGACCAGACTTATCTGTATGTAGAAAAAAAAGACGATTTTTCGCGCGTCCCGGAAGAATTGCTGCGCGGCTTTGGTAAACCGCAGCTGGCGATGGTGCTGTCGCTCGACCAGCGCGACAGGCTGGCCAACGCTGACATCAATAAAGTGAAGCAGGGTTTAAGCGAACAAGGTTATTATTTGCAGATCCCACCACCGGTTGAAAGTCTGCTCAACATTCATCTTGAACAGGGTAAAAAAGTTTAATTCAGATTCATCTGTAAAAATATATCCTGTAAATATAATCAGTGCTTCGGCATTAATTTAATTGCTCACCTTAACCCATTATTGTGGGCAATAATCGTTGTCTTAAGCGGCGGACCTGATGAACAGGGGAACGGCTTTTGCCGCTTTCCGTCACGTGCGCCGCGATAAACCCGCTAATATAGTGCTCAGCAGCCTGCCACGTTCCGGCGGCTGATGAGACATCTTCGCCAGCGCGGCTGGCACCTAACTCAACTCAAGCAGGGGATTAGCATGTATCAGCATCGTAACTGGCAGGGCGCGCTGTTGGATTATCCGGTCAGCAAAGTGGTGTGCGTCGGCAGCAACTATGCAAAGCATATTAAAGAGATGGGCAGCGCCACCCCGAGTGAGCCGGTGGTGTTTATCAAACCGGAAACCGCGGTGTGCGATTTGCGGCAGCCACTGTCGATCCCGGCCAGCTTTGGTGAGGTGCATCATGAAGTGGAGCTGGCGGTGCTGATTGGCGCTACCCTGAAGCAGGCCAGTGAAGAGCACGTGGCGAAAGCGATTGCCGGTTATGGCGTCGCGCTGGATTTAACGCTGCGCGATCTGCAGGCCGGGTTTAAGAAAGCCGGTCAGCCATGGGAGCGCGCCAAGAGTTTCGATAACTCCTGTCCGCTGTCCGGGTTTATCCCGGCGGCTGAATTCAGCGTCGATCCGCAGGATGCCGAACTCAAGCTGGTCATTAACGGCGAGGTGCGCCAGCACGGCACTACGGCAGATATGATCCACAAAATTCTGCCGCTGATTGCTTACATGAGCCAGTACTTCACGCTGCGCGCCGGTGACGTGGTGCTGACCGGTACGCCTGAAGGCGTGGGCCCGCTGCGCTCCGGCGATAAGCTGGAAGTGTCGCTGGCCGGTCACGGTATCAGCACCCGCGTACTGTAATACTTGCATCACCGCACCTGAAGCTTTATAAGGTGCGGTCTTGTTGCTCAACCCGGACCGCTATCATGACCGACCAACCTTTCTGGCAGACCAAACGCCTGGACCAAATGAACGACGCAGAGTGGGAATCGCTGTGCGACGGCTGTGGACAGTGCTGTCTGAATAAGTTGCAGGATGCGGATACCGATGAGATTTACTTCACTAACGTCGCCTGCAATCAGCTCAACATCAAGACCTGTCAGTGCCGCAATTATGAGCGTCGCTTCGAGTACGAAGAAGATTGCATCAAGCTGACGCGCGAGAATCTCACCACCTTTAACTGGCTGCCGCGCACCTGCGCTTACCGGCTGTTAGGGGAGGGCAAAAGGCTGCCGGCATGGCACCCGCTGATTGCCGGGTCGAAGAAGGCGATGCATGCTCAGCGTATTTCGGTGCGATACATCGCGGTGCGCGAGAGTGAAGTGCGCGACTGGGAAGAACACATTATTGACCGGCCGGATCGGAACGGCTGATAACGCAACAGGCAGCCGCGGCTGCCTGTTTCGTCTGAGACTTTGTTTGACTGAACTCAGCGACCAAACAGATCGCGACGTTTTGCTTTGAACGGTTGCGCAATCAATACCAGAATGCCCACCAGCAGATAAGCGGCAAAAATCACGATCATCCACTGCGGCATGCTCCAGGTCAGGAAAGTCCATCCGCGTTCCGCGCAGTCACCGCTGGCGACAAATACCGCCGGCAGCCATTTATCCAGCGGCAGCCAGCTCGGGAAGCGAGCAGCAAAATCGCAGGTCACAAACGGGTTGGGGTGCAGCTGAATCATGGTGTGCTCATAAGAGAGGCGTACCCCTTCATAAGCGCTGTAGAGCCAGATGGCGATGGCCGCCCAGCGCAGCGGCGTTTTAGGCGCAATTGCACCCACCAGGCCGGCGCCCATGACGCCAAACAGCGCACAACGCTCATAGATACACATTACGCAGGGTTGCAATCCCATCACGTGCTGAAAGAACAGCGCAACCAGTTCAAAAACCAGGGCGGTCAGGGCCATTAATAACCAGGCACCGCGTCCGCGTGAGCATTGATTCAAGTATCGCAACATATTGCTTTTCCCGTAGCCGTTAATGCATCGCAGTGTAAACCAAAAGCGTACCCGTGCCAGCCAGGCAGGCGGAAAAAATCATGTATAAAAATGACTTATCCCTGATCCACGCCAAAAAATCGTGGCTTTTAGCACACGGCATCAAAAGCGCCCACGCAAGCGCAGCGTAACCCACGGCTTTTTTCGCTGCGCAGCTGCTGAATTTTGCGCCAGCGCGCGCTTTTAATCCGCTGGCAGGCTATTTCCGCTATGACCCCTCTGGTATGATGAGTGCCATTACGACAAAGAAAGCAATGAGAAATAAATGCTATGGTGATTAAGGCACAGAGCCCTGCAGGATTCGCTGAAGAGTACATAATTGAAAGCATCTGGAACAGCCGTTTTCCGCCGGGATCGATTCTTCCTGCCGAACGTGAGCTTTCTGAACTGATCGGCGTGACCCGCACCACTCTGCGTGAAGTGCTGCAGCGGCTGGCTCGTGATGGCTGGCTGACCATTCAGCATGGTAAACCCACCCGCGTCAATGATTTCTGGGAAACGTCTGGTCTTAATATCCTCGAAACGCTCGCCCGTCTTGACCACGACAGTGTGCCGCAGTTAATTGATAACCTGCTGTCAGTGCGTACCAATATCGCGTCAATCTTTATCAGCCGCGCGCTGCGCCATCATCCGGATAAGGCGCGTGAAGTGCTGGAGAGTGCGCTGAGCGAGGAAGATCAGGCTGAAGCCTATACCGAGCTGGATTACCGCGTGTTTCGCGGCCTGGCCTTTGCTTCCGGCAACCCGATTTACGGCCTGATTCTCAACGGTCTGAAAGGGCTGTACACCCGCGTTGGCCGCCATTACTTCTCAAATCCGGAAGCGCGTGAACTGGCGCGTAACTTTTATCGTCAACTGGCGGATCTGTGTGGCAAACAGCCAACGCAGGATCAGATCGTCGACAGCGTGCGTAACTACGGCCGCCGCAGCGGTGAAATCTGGCACAGCATGCAGAAAAGCATGCCGGATGATTTGAGCAGTAAGCGTTAACAGCGCACAAACGTTTCGCGGGTTCCAGTCCCGGACAGTCAGTATTCGCTGCTGCCGGGCTGCTCCTCGCGCCGCTTACGCGGTACCTTCGGCGTTCACGTTGCGCCTGACGGACCGGCCGGTATCGGTCTTCCTGACCGGCCCGGCCTGATTCCCGCCTCCCCGCGGGAATCTCCTGGCGCAACGTAAAAGCCTCAGCGCTGCGAATAGCCCGCTGCATCAGCGGATACTGACTGTCTGTGAAGTTGGTGCAGGATTATCTGTGAGATTAGGGGCCTACCAGGCAGGAAGATAAATGCTCGTCCCTGAGCATGGAGATTTTGTTTAAAGCGCCGGTCCGCGCGCAGGACAGCGATCCAGCAGCTCCACGCTGCCATCTTCGTTCTGCTGTTCCAGATTGACATCAAAACCCCACAGCCGATGCACATGCTTCAGCACATCGCGACGGCTCTTATCGAGCGGGGCGCGCTGCTGCGGCACATAGCGTAGCGTCAGCGAACGGTCACCGCGCAGGTCTACGTTGTACACCTGAATATTCGGCTCCAGATTGCTCAGATTATACTGCGCTGACAGCTGCTGACGAATCGCACGATATCCCGCCTCATCATGAATGGCGGCAATCTCAAGATAGTTATTGCGATCGTCGTCCATCACCGTAAACAGACGGAAATCCCGCATCACTTTCGGCGACAGGAACTGGCTGATGAAGCTCTCGTCTTTAAATTCGCGCATGGCGAAATGCAGCGTCTTCAGCCAGTCGGAGCCGGCGATGTCCGGGAACCAGTAGCGATCTTCTTCGGTTGGCGACTGACAGATACGCTTGATGTCCTGGAACATGGCAAAGCCCAGCGCATACGGATTGATACCGTTATACCACTGGCTGTTATACGGCGGCTGATACACCACGTTGGTATGGCTGTGCAGGAACTCCATCATAAAGCGCTCCGACACTTTGCCTTCATCGTACAGGTGATTCAGGATGGTGTAGTGCCAGAAGGTCGCCCAGCCTTCATTCATCACCTGGGTCTGTTTCTGCGGGTAAAAATACTGGCTGACTTTACGCACAATGCGCAGCACTTCACGCTGCCACGACTCCAGCAATGGCGCGTTCTTTTCCATAAAGTACAGCAGGTTTTCCTGCGGCTCAGAGGGATAGCGTGCCGCCTCGACCTGAGTAAACTCTTTTTCTTTGCGTGGCAGGGTGCGCCACAGCGTATTGACCTGGCTCTGCAGATACTCTTCCCGGCTTTTCTGCCGCGCTTTCTCTTCCTGCAGCGAAATCTTTTGCGGGCGTTTATAGCGATCGACGCCATAGTTCATCAGCGCATGACAGGAGTCCAGCAGCCGCTCGACCTCTTCCACGCCATAACGCTCTTCGCAATCAGAGATGTAGTTACGTGCGAACAGCAGGTAATCGACAATCGAGCTGGCATCGGTCCAGCTGCGGAACAGGTAGTTGTTTTTGAAGAAAGAGTTGTGGCCGTAGCAGGCATGCGCCATCACCAGCGCCTGCATGGTCATGGTGTTCTCTTCCATCAGGTAAGCAATACAGGGATTCGAGTTAATGACGATTTCATACGCCAGTCCCTGCTGACCGTGTTTGTAGCGCTGCTCGGTTTCGATGAACTTCTTGCCGAACGACCAGTGGGCATAATTGATGGGCATCCCCACGCTGGAGTACGCATCCATCATCTGCTCGGAGGTGATCACTTCGATTTGGTGCGGGTAGGTATCGAGCCCATAGCTTTTGGCCACGCGGTCGATCTCCGCCAGGTAGACATCAAGCAGCTCAAAGGTCCAGTCGGGACCGTCACTGAGTCGTTTGCTGTTGCGGGTTGGCTCGTCAAACATTGTCGTCATAGCGCACCTCTGTTTTGCAAGCGGCAGGCAACAGAGTGTCACCTGTCACGATCGTTTAAGGCTTCATCCTGAGAAAGACAGCCCAATAAAA
>NZ_JASEWO010000207.1:0-6940 GCF_030024295.1 Pantoea sp. Pa-EAmG | reverse complement strand
TATTTAACAATTCTGCATCATTTTGGCGATGAAATTTCTACAAATTAATTGCTCACCGGATTTAAATATTACGCAGGATTGTTAATTTAATGTTTCTATTTCGCGTTAAAAAAAATGCTATCGCTTAATATTCGCCGGGGGCTATTTTTAAGCGATTTATCCCCGTCTGGCAAATAGCGCAGCGTTAATGTGCACGATTTGACGCTGTTTTTCTTAATGCCAGCCAGTCCAGCATCACACCGAGCAGCACCGCCAGCAGCGCCAGCGCCATCCCTGCCTCAAACAGATGGGTTGGCAGCGTCGCGCTGTGCCAGATATCCGCCGCACGCAGTGCCAGCGTCAGCAGCCAGAGCGCCAGCAGCGTACAGCCCGTCGCGAACAGGCGTACCGTCCAGCGATAACCCTGTGGCCACAGGCTGCGCTTCATGAATTCACCGCTGTGCTGCATTGCCTGTAGCGTGCCGCGACACGCCCACAGCAGCAGCAGGCCTGGTACGGCGGCCACCACGGTAAAGGCATAAAATACCGGCCAGCCCCATAGTTCGACCAGCCAGCCAGCCGCCGGACCGACATACACGCGTCCAACCGCTGACAGCGCTGACAGCAGCGCGAACTGCGTGGCCGAGAACGATTTGTTGCACAGCGTCATCAGCAACGCCACAAAGGCGGCGGTGCCCATACCGCCGCACAGGTTTTCGATAAAGACCGCGCTGGCCATGCTCCACAGATGCGGTGGCGTTACCGCCAGCAGCCAGTAAGCGAAATTAGATACTGCCTGCAGCACGCCGAAGATCATCAGCGCGCGGAACAGGCTCAGGCGCTGCATCAGCACGCCACCGTACAGCGCACCGATAATGGTCGCCAGCAGGCCGAGCGTTTTGTTCACCAGACCGACATCACCGGCGCTGAAGCCCACGCCGCGAATCAGGAAGGTGGTGGTGAGCGAAGCGGCGAACGCATCGCCCAGCTTGTAGAGAATGATTAAGGTGATCAGCAGCCAGGCGTTGTTGCGCTGAAAGAAATCCTTCAGCGGAAACGCGACGGCCTGACGCAGCGAGTGCGGCTCGCGCACCGGTGCCTCAGGTTCACGCGCCAGCAGCGTGGCGATCAGTCCGGGCACCATCAGCAGCGCCATCAGCCAGTAGGTGGCCTGCCAGCCGAGATAGCGATCCGCCAGCCACAGCGCCAGGCCGCCGGAAATCAGCATCGCCAGCCGGTAACCGAGCACGGTAATCGCCGCGCCGCTGCCGCGCTCTTCCGGCGGCAGCACATCGGTTTTCCACGCATCAAACACAATATCTTGTGAGGCTGAGCAGAACGCCACCAGCACCGCCAGCGCCGCCAGCAGGGTAAGGTCGCGTGACGGCTGCATAAAGCCCATCGCCACAATGCCGGCAATCAGCGCTAACTGCGTGACCAGCAGCCAGCCGCGCCGCCGGCCAAGAAAGGGCGGAGTATAGCGATCCATCATCGGCGACCACAGGAACTTAAACACGTAAGCCTGACCAACGAGGGAGAAGAAACCAATGGTTTTCAGGTCGACATTCTCTACCGTCATCCACGCCTGGAGCGTACCGGCGGTCAGCGCCAGCGGCAGACCGGAAGCGAAACCGAGCAGCAGCAGGACCGCAGCGTTACGTTGGGTAAAAATACGCAGATAGTGAGATGTCATAGCCAGCCTGAAATGAAGCCCGGTCAGCGGGGACCGGGCAGGTTACTGCGGAAAATTAACGCGCGTTTTGCTTGATGAAGTTATTGACGCTGGTGTCCTGCGCCATATCGGCAATCACGTCGCTCAGGGTCGAGTTAACCGCGTTGGTGATCTTATCGTTAGTGGCGCTGAAGGCACCCTCTACGCTGTAAGTCTGACGGTAGTTTTTCACCTGCTTGTTGCCGTTTTTCGCGGTAGCGATAATAGAGATATCCGCTTTGGTGGTGATGCTGTAACGCACGTTGCCCTGCGTAACATCGGCGTACAGGCCATTAACCACGATCTGCAGATCCACCGCGCCGTTCGGGCCAATCATGTAGCCGCGCGAGGTCATCTGCTTCTCCAGCACTTCCTGCAGCAGGAAACGCAGATCGCGTGACGGGGTCAGGGTGATCAGCTGACCGTCGCGGTTCACTTTGGCCAGCGCCTGATCGCTGCGCTGATCGGCACCGTTAACGCTGACGGTAACGCCCATCAGGCTCGGATCCTGCTGTGGCAGCTGGATTTTTGGCTGGATGTTCAGCGTGGTGTTATTGCTGGCGCAGCCGGCCAAAATAAAGGCAGCCAGCAGAGGGAATAACAGTTTTTTCAACATACTCATTCTCGTTAGCATATGGGTTGGTTTGCAAAACTGCGGCCATCATAGCATTGCGGCACGGCGAAAAAAGCCCCGCACCAGGGGAAATTGATTGTAAAGGATTTTTTCGGACCGCCGGACGCGCTAACCGATTGACCGCCAGCCTGAGCAGGCTAAGATGCGCAGCGCAGCAGGATTTTTTTCCTGCCCGGCTGCGGGAAAGGTAAAAAACCTACTAATATTTAAACAGATGGGGCACAGCGCTCGCCGTAGAGGAGTGTTAACAATGATTCGCGAACAAATAGAAGAAAAGCTGCGTAACGCTTTTGAGCCTGCACATCTCGAAGTGCATGACGAAAGCTATCGTCATAACGTGCCTGCCGGGTCTGAAAGTCACTTCAAAGTGGTGATCGTCAGCGACCTTTTCACCGGACAGCGCTTCCTGCAGCGTCACCGCGCCATTTATGGCGAGCTGGCGACCGAGCTGGCAGGCAGCGTTCATGCGCTGGCGCTGCATACCTACACGCGCAAAGAGTGGGATGGACTGCAGGATACCGTACTCGCCTCACCGAA
This sequence comes from Pantoea sp. Pa-EAmG, assembly GCF_030024295.1. NCBI lineage: Bacteria > Pseudomonadati > Pseudomonadota > Gammaproteobacteria > Enterobacterales > Erwiniaceae > Pantoea > Pantoea sp. Pa-EAmG. Next base: position 4,079 of record NZ_JASEWO010000207.1, on the reverse strand, counting down.
CTGTCGCGGTGCCGGTACGCTGGCCTGAGTTTTTCTCTTCAGCTTCCTCCAAAACGGCCTGCGGGCCGTTTTTTCTTACCTCAATGATGCACAAACGCGATCTGCGGCGCAAAAAAGCAGCAAAACCGTTAAAAAGTGGTGAGTTTGCAGCCTCGACTCATTCCGGGGATGCCGCTATAATGCGGCGTCTATTTTTCCGGAATGTCTTCGGGACGCTTCTGGTGACAGGGATTAGGTTCTGCCTGCAGAGGCCGTCCCGGTTGTTGGATACGGCGCATTACTAATGTGTGGTGTCTGAAGTTGACCGAGCACGTGATTTTTTGAGGTAACAAGATGACAGTTTCAGTAGAAACCACTCAGGGTCTGGGCCGTCGCATTTCGATTACTGTTGCAGCTGACAGCATCGAAAGCGCAGTGAAGAAAGAACTGGTGGAAGTGGCTAAGAAAGTCCGTATCGACGGTTTCCGTAAAGGCAAAGTGCCGGCTACCATCATTAATCAGCGCTACGGTGCCTCTGTTCGTCAGGACGTCCTGAGCGAGCTGATGACGCGTAACTTCGTTGACGCCATCATCAAAGAGAAGATCAACCCAGCTGGCGCACCGAACTACGTGCCGGGTGAGTATAAAGAAGGTGAAGATTTCACTTACGCGGTTGAATTCGAAGTGTATCCGGAAGTTGAGCTGAAAGGCCTGGATGCAATCGAAGTCGAAAAACCGGTGGTTGAAGTGACCGACGCTGACGTCGACACCATGCTGGAAACCCTGCAGAAGCAGCAGGCGACCTGGAAAGAGACCGATGCAGCGGCATCAGCAGAAGATCGCGCGACCATCGATTTCACCGGCTCTGTAGACGGCGAAGAGTTCGAAGGCGGCAAAGCGTCTGACTTCGTGCTGGCAATGGGGCAGGGTCGTATGATCCCAGGCTTCGAAGAAGGCATCACTGGCAAGAAAGCCGGCGACACCTTCACCATCGACGTGAAATTCCCGGATGACTACCACGCGGAAAACCTGAAAGGCAAAGACGCGAAGTTCGACATCGTGCTGAAGAAAGTGGAAACCCGCGAACTGCCGGAGCTGACCGCTGAATTCATCAAGCGTTTCGGCGTGGAAGATGGCTCCATCGAAGGTCTGCGCGCTGAAGTGCGTAAGAACATGGAGCGCGAACTGAAAGGCGCTATCCGTAACCGCGTGAAGACGCAGGCGATTGACGGTCTGGTTAACGCGAACGAAATCGACGTGCCAGTGGCACTGATCGACAGCGAAATCGACGTTCTGCGTCGTCAGGCTGCACAGCGTTTCGGCGGCAACGAGAAGCAGGCGCTGGAACTGCCACGTGAACTGTTCGAAGAGCAGGCAAAACGTCGCGTTGTGGTCGGTCTGCTGCTGGGCGAAGTGATTCGCATCAACGAGCTGAAAGCCGATGAAGATCGCGTTAAAGCGCTGATTGAAGAGATGGCTTCTGCGTACGAAGATCCGCAGGAAGTGATCGAGTTCTACAGCAAAAACAGCGAGCTGATGAACAACATGCGCAACGTTGCGCTGGAAGAGCAGGCTGTTGAAGCGGTACTGGCGAAAGCCAAAGTGACCGACAAAGCAACCAACTTCCAGGAACTGATGAACCAGACCTCAGCGGCCTGATTCGTTAGTTAACCGAAAGTGCGAAGCCCGCGACTGAAAAGTCGCGGGCTTTTTCGTTTTAAGGCGCTAACCGCACAGATTTGTCCTCTATTTGCCTAATTAATCGGCAAATTGTTCGCTAAGCTCTTTTTCCGTGTTAGCGAATGGGCAAAAGGTTGTTATGCTTGAAACAACTGGGCAGCATCCCCAGATAGAGGGAGCATGCATGAAAACAGTGAGACTGGCTGATTAACCGTCCTGTTATGTCGGAGTGAGGGGGCAGCGCATAGTTTTTCTGACGCGCCTCACGTAATATCGGTACAGAATGTTGCCAATGAAATTTATCAGGAGACGGTAATGTCATACAGTGGCGATCGTGAATTTACTGCACCGCACATGGCGCTGGTGCCAATGGTGGTCGAACAAACCTCGCGCGGCGAGCGTTCATACGACATTTACTCCCGCCTGCTCAAAGAGCGTGTGATCTTCCTGACCGGCCAGGTTGAAGATCATATGGCCAACCTGATCGTGGCGCAGATGCTGTTTCTGGAAGCTGAGAATCCTGAAAAAGACATTTATCTCTACATTAACTCGCCAGGCGGCGTGATTACTGCCGGGATGTCGATTTATGACACCATGAAATTCATCAAGCCGGACGTCAGCACCATCTGTATGGGTCAGGCTTGCTCGATGGGTGCGTTTCTGTTGACCGCAGGTACCAAGGGCAAACGCTTCTGTCTGCCTAATTCCCGCGTCATGATTCACCAGCCGCTGGGCGGCTATCAGGGCCAGGCGACGGATATTGAAATCCATGCGCGTGAAATTCTGAAAGTGAAACAGCGTATGAATGAGTTGATGGCTGAGCACACTGGCAAATCGCTGGAGCAGATCGAGCGCGACACTGAACGCGATCGTTTCCTCTCCGCCAGCGAAGCGGTAGAGTATGGCTTAGTCGATTCCATCCTGACGCATCGCCAATAAGACACATCTGCCTGGCCCTTACGCTATAGTTAACGGGGCAGGCAGGTGAGTTGAATGAATATCGGCCGTTGATGTGCGGCCAATGCCGTACACCAAATTGGGTCTGAGAACGAAAAGAGGTTAGCTGATGACAGATAAGCGCAAAGACGGTTCAGGTAAGTTGCTGTACTGCTCTTTCTGCGGCAAAAGCCAGCATGAAGTCCGTAAGCTGATTGCCGGGCCGTCAGTGTATATTTGCGACGAGTGTGTCGATCTGTGTAACGACATCATTCGCGAAGAGATTAAAGAAGTGGCCCCGCACCGCGAGCGCAGCGCGCTCCCGACGCCGCATGAAATCCGCCATCACCTTGACGATTATGTTATCGGTCAGGAGAAGGCGAAAAAAGTGCTGGCGGTGGCGGTGTACAACCACTACAAACGTCTGCGTAACGGCGACACCAGCAACGGGATTGAACTGGGCAAAAGTAACATTCTGCTGATCGGTCCAACCGGTAGCGGTAAGACCCTGCTGGCGGAAACACTGGCGCGCCTGCTGGATGTGCCTTTCACCATGGCGGATGCCACCACGCTGACCGAAGCCGGTTATGTGGGCGAGGATGTGGAAAACATCATCCAGAAACTGCTGCAGAAGTGCGACTACGACGTACAGAAAGCGCAGCGCGGCATCGTGTACATCGATGAAATCGATAAGATTTCCCGTAAATCAGACAACCCGTCTATCACCCGTGATGTGTCAGGTGAAGGCGTACAGCAGGCGCTGCTGAAACTGATTGAAGGCACAGTGGCTGCCGTGCCGCCGCAGGGTGGACGTAAGCATCCGCAGCAGGAGTTTCTGCAGGTCGACACCTCGAAAATCCTGTTTATCTGTGGCGGTGCGTTTGCCGGCCTCGATAAAGTGATTTCACAGCGTGTTGAAACCGGCTCCGGTATTGGCTTTGGCGCGACCGTTAAAGGTAAATCGCAGAAAGCCAGCGAAGGCGAGTTGCTGTCACAGGTTGAGCCGGAAGATCTGATCAAATTTGGTCTGATCCCGGAGTTTATTGGTCGTCTGCCGGTGGTGGCGACGCTCAACGAGCTGAGCGAAGAAGCGCTGATCCAGATCCTGCGTGAACCGAAAAACGCGCTGACCAAGCAGTATCAGGCGCTGTTTAATCTGGAAGGCGTGGAGCTGGAGTTTCGTGACGAAGCGCTGACGGCGATTGCGAAGAAAGCGAACTCGCGTAAAACCGGGGCACGTGGTCTGCGTTCTATCGTAGAAGCGGCGCTGCTCGAAACCATGTACGACCTGCCATCAATGGAAGGCGTAGAGAAAGTGGTGATCGATGAGTCAGTGATCGAGGGGCAATCTGACCCGATGCTGATTTACGGTAAGCATGAAGCCCAGGCTTCTGGCGAATAAATAAACAATTACACCACGTTGTTATCTTAAAAAAGGGGAAAATGTTTCCCCTTGTATTTTTCTCACCTCTGTGACATTGAAT
>NZ_JASEWO010000027.1:0-35768 GCF_030024295.1 Pantoea sp. Pa-EAmG | reverse complement strand
CTTCCCTTGAATCGATGTGGTGTGTTTGCTGCGACAGTGCAGGATGCCATCGCCACTTTTGATGAGTAAGCAAAGAGTATGTCAACAACCACAGAAGTCATCGCTCATCACTGGGCGTTTATTGTTTTCATTGTTATCGCGTTTGGCCTGTGTGCCTTTATGTTAACCGGTGGCTGGTTGTTAGGTGGACGTGCACGCGCGCGCCATAAAGACACGCCGTTTGAATCCGGTATCGAATCCGTCGGTGATACCCATATCCGCCTCTCGGCAAAATTCTATCTGGTTGCGATGTTTTTCGTCATTTTCGACGTCGAAGCCCTCTATCTATACGCATGGTCGACCTCCATTCGCGAAAGCGGCTGGGTCGGCTTTGTCGAAGCCGCAATTTTCATTTTGGTGCTCCTGGCAGGCCTGGTTTATCTGGTGCGCATCGGTGCGCTGGATTGGGCGCCTGCGCGTCGTCGCGTAGTCGTCAAATCGAGCCCGGTCAGCCACAGTCACACCAACCCTCATAAGCAGTAAAAGCGAGGCAATAAGATGGACTACACGCTGACACGCGTAGACCCGAACGGCGGCGGTGATAACGATCGCTATCCGCTGCAGAAACAGGAGATTGTTACCGATCCTCTGGAGCAGCACGTTCATCGCAGCGTCTATATGGGCAAGCTCGAGCACGCCCTGCATGACATGGTGAACTGGGGTCGTAAAAACTCTCTCTGGCCGTATAACTTCGGCCTTTCCTGTTGCTACGTGGAAATGACCACGTCATTCACCGCAGTACATGATGTGGCGCGTTTCGGTGCGGAAGTAATGCGCGCCTCGCCACGTCAGGCTGACTTTATGGTGATCGCCGGTACGCCGTTTACCAAAATGGCACCGGTGATTCAGCGTTTGTATGACCAGATGCTGGAACCGAAATGGGTGATTTCGATGGGGGCCTGCGCCAATTCCGGCGGTATGTATGACATCTATTCGGTGGTGCAGGGTGTCGATAAATTCCTGCCGGTTGATGTGTATATCCCGGGTTGTCCGCCACGTCCGGAAGCTTACATGCAGGCGCTGCTGCTGCTGCGTGAGTCCATCGGCAAAGAACGTCGTCCACTCTCGTGGGTGGTTGGCGATCAGGGCGTGTATCGCGCCAATATGCAGTCTGAGCGTGAAAGAAAGCGTGGTGAGCGTATTGCCGTCACCAACCTGAGAACCCCAGACGAAGTTTAAGCACCCCGTACACGGATGGAGCCACGGCCGCAGCAGATAATGACAACGTAGTGTGTGCCGCCATCCTGACGCCTTCTTTTGAGTGCCTGATTACAGGCCGGAATGGTGAGTAACGTATGACAGATTTAACCACGCAAGATCTCGCTCAGCCTGCATGGCAAACCCGCGACCATCTGGATGATCCAGTGGTCGGCGAGCTGCGTAACCGTTTTGGGCCGGATGCCTTTACCGTTCAGGCCACCCGCACCGGGATTCCGGTCGTCTGGGTGAAACGTGAACAGTTACTGGAAATTGTCGAATTCCTGCGTAAGCTGCCAAAGCCGTACGTCATGCTGTATGACTTGCACGGTTTCGATGAGCGTTTACGTACCCACCGCGCCGGTTTACCCGCCGCGGATTTTTCCGTTTTCTATCACCTGCTTTCGATTGAACGCAACCGCGACATCATGCTCAAGGTGGCGCTGTCTGAAAACGATCTGAATGTGCCCACCATCACCAAAATCTTCGCCAATGCCAACTGGTATGAGCGCGAAACCTGGGAGATGTTTGGTATCACCTTTAATGGTCACCCGCACCTGACGCGCATCATGATGCCGCAGACCTGGGAAGGCCATCCGCTGCGTAAAGATTACCCGGCGCGTGCCACTGAGTTCGACCCGTTCGAACTGACCAAACAGAAAGAAGATCTGGAGATGGAGGCGCTGACCTTCAAGCCTGAAGACTGGGGCATGAAGCGCAGTACCACCAATGAGGACTTTATGTTCCTCAACCTGGGTCCTAACCACCCCTCTGCGCACGGTGCATTCCGTATCATCCTGCAGTTGGATGGCGAAGAGATCGTCGACTGCGTACCGGATGTCGGTTACCACCACCGTGGTGCTGAGAAGATGGGCGAGCGTCAGTCCTGGCACAGTTACATTCCGTACACCGACCGCATCGAGTATCTCGGCGGCTGCGTGAACGAAATGCCTTACGTGCTGGCGGTAGAAAAACTGGCCGGTATCACCGTGCCGGATCGCGTTAACGTGATCCGCGTGATGCTGTCTGAGCTGTTCCGCATCAACAGCCACTTGCTGTACATCTCCACCTTTATTCAGGACGTCGGCGCAATGACGCCAGTGTTCTTCGCCTTTACCGACCGTCAGAAAATTTATGACGTGGTCGAAGCGATTACCGGTTTCCGTATGCATCCCGCCTGGTTCCGCATTGGCGGCGTGGCACATGACCTGCCGAAAGGTTGGGAGCGTCTGCTGCGTGAATTCCTCGACTGGATGCCAAAGCGTCTGAAAGAGTATGACAAAGCGGCACTGCGCAATACCGTATTGATGGGCCGTTCACAAGGTGTGGCCGCCTACAACATGGATGAAGCACTGGCGTGGGGCACCACCGGCGCTGGCCTGCGTGCCACCGGTCTGGACTTCGACGTGCGTAAATGGCGTCCATACTCAGGCTATGAAAACTTCGATTTCGAGATCCCGGTTGGCGCTGGCATCAGTGATGCCTACACCCGCGTTCAGCTGAAAATGGAAGAGATGTGGCAGTCACTGCGTATTTTGGAACAGTGTCTGAAAAACATGCCGGAAGGCCCGTTCAAAGCAGATCACCCGCTGACCACGCCGCCGCCAAAAGAGCGCACGCTGCAACACATCGAAACCCTGATCACTCACTTCCTGCAGGTGTCGTGGGGCCCCGTCATGCCGGCCAACGAATCCTTCCAGATGATCGAGGCGACCAAAGGGATCAACAGCTACTACCTGACCAGCGATGGCAGCACCATGAGCTACCGCACCCGCGTGCGTACGCCAAGCTTCCCGCACCTGCAGCAGATCCCATCGGTGATCCGCGGCAGCCTGGTATCCGACTTGATCGTATACCTCGGTAGTATCGATTTTGTTATGTCAGACGTGGACCGCTAATTATGCACGATCAAAAAATTGCCATTCAAACCATCGACCCGACTGAGGTCTTTGTGCTGAGCGAGGCCGAGCACCACGCTATTGAGCATGAAAAACATCACTATGAAGATGCGCGCGCGGCGTCGATTGAAGCGCTGAAGATCGTGCAGAAGCAGCGCGGCTGGGTGCCGGACGGTGCCATCAACGCGATTGCTGAGGTACTGGGCATTCCGGCCAGCGACGTAGAAGGTGTGGCGACGTTTTACAGCCAGATCTACCGTACGCCGGTTGGCCGCCACGTGATTCGCTACTGCGACAGCGTGGTGTGCCACATCACCGGTTACCAGGGCATTCAGGCGGCGCTGGAGCAGAACCTGAACATTAAGCCAGGACAAACCACGCCGGATGGCCGCTTTACGCTGCTGCCAACCTGCTGCCTCGGCAACTGTGACAAAGGCCCGACCATGATGGTGGATGAAGATACCCACGTTCACCTGACGCCGGAAGGCATCGCCAACCTGCTGGAGCAGTATCAATGACCATTAAACAGATCATTCGTACTGCGGAAACACATCCACTGACCTGGCGTCTGCGCGACGACAAGCAGCCAGTGTGGATAGATGAATATCGCAGTAAAAACGGCTATGTCGGTGCGGAAAAAGCCTTGAAAGAATTCAGCCAGGATGAAATCGTGGCGGCGGTGAAAGACTCCGGTCTGAAAGGCCGTGGTGGTGCAGGCTTCAACACCGGCCTGAAATGGAGCCTGATGCCGAAAGACGAATCCATGAACATCCGTTACCTGCTGTGTAACGCCGATGAAATGGAGCCGGGCACCTATAAAGACCGCTTGCTGATGGAGCAGATGCCGCACCAACTGGTGGAAGGCATGCTGATCAGTGCGTTCGCCTTGAAAGCTTACCGTGGCTACATCTTCCTGCGTGGCGAGTACATCGAAGCAGCTGTTCATCTGCGTCGCGCGATTGCCGAAGCCACCGAAGCCGGCTACCTCGGTAAAAACATTCTCGGCACCGGATTCGATTTTGAGCTGATCGTGCACACCGGCGCAGGGCGTTATATCTGCGGTGAAGAAACGGCACTGATCAACTCGCTGGAAGGCCGCCGCGCGAATCCGCGCTCTAAGCCGCCATTCCCGGCGAGTGCGGGCGTATGGGGCAAGCCAACCTGCGTTAACAACGTGGAAACCTTGTCCAACGTGCCTGCGATCTTCCTCAACGGCGTTGACTGGTACAAAAATATCTCTACCAGCGAAGACACCGGCACCAAAATGATGGGCTTCTCTGGCCGCGTGAAAAACCCAGGTGTGTGGGAACTGCCATTTGGCACCACCGCGCGTGAGATTCTGGAAGATTATGCCGGTGGCATGCGCGATGGCCTGAAATTCAAAGCCTGGCAGCCAGGCGGTGCGGGTACCGACTTCCTGACCGATCAGCATCTTGATCTGCCAATGGAATTCGCCAGCATCGGTAAAGCGGGTAGCCGTTTAGGTACTGCACTGGCGATGGCGGTCGATCACGAAATCGGCATGGTTTCGCTGGTGCGTAATCTGGAAGAATTCTTTGCGCGCGAGTCCTGTGGCTGGTGTACGCCATGCCGTGATGGATTGCCGTGGAGCGTGAAGATCCTGCGTGCGCTGGAGCAGAAAAAAGGCCAGCCGGGTGATATCGAAACCCTGCAGCAGCTTTGCCGCCAGCTCGGTCCAGGTAAAACCTTCTGTGCCCACGCACCAGGTGCCGTTGAGCCATTGCAGAGCGCGATTAAATATTTCCGTGAAGAGTTTGAAGCCGGCATTGCGCCGCAGGTGTTTGGTAATACCCGATCGATCGGTGGTATTCAGCCCAACCTGCTGAAAGCGCGCTGGTAATCAGCCGCCGTACACGGAATTCACCCTGAGCCGACCCGGCTTGGGGGACAGAATTAGATGTTTAACGCTCGTCTTAGGGCGAGCCTTACGGAAGCATGTTCACTATGGCTACAATCCATGTAGACGGTAAAGAATATGATGTGAACGGAGCGGACAACCTGTTGCAGGCGTGTCTCTCTCTGGGCCTTGATATTCCTTATTTTTGCTGGCATCCGGCGCTGGGAAGCGTGGGAGCCTGCCGCCAGTGCGCGGTGAAGCAATTCCAGAATGCCGAAGATACCCGCGGTCGCCTTGTTATGTCATGCATGACACCGGCGTCGGACGGCACCTTTATTTCCATCGACGATGGCGAAGCGAAAGAGTTTCGTGAAAGCGTGGTGGAGTGGCTGATGACCAACCACCCGCACGACTGTCCGGTGTGCGAAGAGGGCGGTAACTGTCACCTGCAGGATATGACGGTAATGACGGGACACAGCTTCCGTCGCTACCGTTTTACCAAGCGTACCCATCAGAATCAGGATCTCGGGCCGTTTATCTCGCATGAGATGAACCGCTGTATCGCCTGTTACCGCTGCGTGCGCTACTACAAAGATTACGCCGATGGCAAAGATCTTGGCGTGTACGGCGCGCATGACAACGTCTACTTTGGCCGTCCGGAAGATGGCACGCTGGAGAGCGAATTCTCCGGTAACCTGGTAGAAATCTGCCCGACCGGCGTGTTCACCGATAAAACCCACTCTGAACGCTATAACCGTAAGTGGGATATGCAGTTTGCGCCCAGCATCTGCCAGCAGTGCAGCGTAGGTTGTAACACCAGCCCGGGCGAGCGCTATGGCGAGCTGCGTCGTATCGAAAACCGCTACAACGGATCGGTGAACCACTACTTCCTGTGCGACCGTGGCCGTTTCGGCTATGGCTACGTAAACCGTAAAGATCGTCCGCGTCATCCGGAACAGCTGCGCGGTAGCGACCGCATCACGCTGAACGCAGAGCAGGCGGTTAATGCCGCCGCGGATATCCTGCGTCAGGCGAAGAAGGTGATCGGTATCGGTTCGCCACGCGCCAGTATCGAAAGCAACTTCGCGCTGCGCGAACTGGTGGGCGCAGAAAACTTCTCAACCGGTATGCCGGCAGCTGAGCAGGCGCGGGTTGAGCTGATGCTGAAAGTGCTGCAGCAGGGCGGCATCTACACGCCATCGCTGCGTGAAATTGAAAGCTATGACGCCGTGCTGGTGCTGGGTGAAGACCTGACTCAGGTTGGTGCCCGCGTGGCGCTGTCGGTGCGTCAGGCCGTTAAAGGCAAAGCACGCGAAATGGCCGCCGCTCAGAAAGTTGCGGACTGGCAGATCGCCGCCATCCTCAACATTGGTCAGCACGCCAAACATCCGCTGTTTGTCACTAACGTTGATGAAACCCGTCTCGATGATATTGCCGCGTGGAGCTATCGCGCACCGGTGGAAGATCAGGCACGCCTGGGCTTCGCCATCGCGCACGCGCTGGATGACAGCGCACCGGCGGTTAGCGACTTTGACAGCAGCCTGAACGGCAAGCTGGACGTGGTGGTACAGGCGCTGGCCGGCGCGAAAAAACCGCTGATCATTTCCGGCACCCACTCGGGCAGCACGGCAATGATTGAAGCGGCAGCCAACGTGGCTAAAGCGCTGAAAGCGCGCGGTGCTGACGTCGGTATTACCTTCCTCGCCGGTGCCGCCAACAGCTTCGGTCTCGGCCTGATGGGCGGCCAGTCGCTGGACAGCGCGCTGGAGCAGCTGGACAAAGGCGAAGCGGAAGCGCTGGTGGTGCTGGAGAACGATCTCTACCGTCACGCACCGAAAGCCACCGTCGATGCAGCACTGCATAACACCGCGCACGTGATCGTGGTTGATCATCAACGCACCGCCACGCTGGAGAAAGCCGGTCTGGTGCTATCCACCGCCAGCTTTGCCGAGAGCGACGGCACCTCCATCAACCATGAAGGTCGCGCCCAGCGCTTCTTCCAGGTTTACGATCCGGCCTACTACGACGATAGCGTGGTGATGCTGGAGAGCTGGCGCTGGCTGCATTCGCTGCACAGTGCCGTCGAGAGCCGCCAGATTGACTGGACGCAGCTCGATCACGTGATTGATGCCGCGATTGTGGCGCTGCCACAGCTGAAAGGGATTAAGGATGCGGCGCCGGACGCCAGCTTCCGTATTCGTGGCCAGAAACTGGCGCGTTCACCGCATCGTGCCAGTGGCCGTACCGCCGCGCGCGCCAACATCAGCGTGCACGAACCGCGTCAGCCGCAGGATAAAGACACCATGTTTGCCTTCTCCATGGAAGGTAACAACCAGCCGTCGGCACCGCGTTCGCAGATTCCTTTTGCCTGGGCACCAGGCTGGAACTCACCGCAGGCGTGGAACAAGTTCCAGGCGGAAGTGGGCGGTAAACTGCGTCATGGCGATCCGGGCGTGCGGCTGTTTGAAGCCAGCGAAAGTGCACTGGACTGGTTCAGCCAGGTTCCGGCACGCTTCGTGGGCGGCAGCCAGTATCGCGTGGCACCTTACTATCAGCTGTTTGGTAGTGAAGAGATGACTCAGCGCTCGCCAACCTTCCAGAAACGCATGGCGCCGGCCACGCTGGTGATCAACCCGGCAGATGCTGAGAAGCTGGGCGTTAATAACGGTGCGTCCGTGGAGCTGGTTTGCGCCGGTGAAACGCTGCGTCTGCCGGTGCGCTTCTCTGCGGCACTGCAGGCGGGGCAGGTGGGTCTGCCGCTCGGCATGCCGGGTGTACCGCCGTTCCTCGCGGGTGCGCAAATTGACAAACTGCAGGAGGCAGCGCAATGAGCTGGCTGACACCGGACGTTATTGACATCATCCTGCAGGTGGTGAAAGCCATTGTCATCCTGCTGGTGGTGGTGGCCTGTGGTGCCTTCATGAGCTTTGCCGAGCGTCGTCTGCTCGGCCTGTGGCAGAACCGTTATGGACCGAACCGTGTAGGCTGGGGCGGCTCGCTGCAGCTGGCGGCGGACATGATCAAAATGTTCTTTAAAGAGGACTGGGTTCCGCCGTTTACCGATCGCTTCATCTTTACCCTGGCACCGGTTATCGCCTTCGTTTCGCTGCTGCTGGCGTTTGCGATTGTGCCGGTTTCGCCGAGCTGGATGGTCACCGACCTGAACATCGGTCTGCTGTTCTTCCTGATGATGGCGGGTCTGGCGGTATACGCCGTACTGTTCGCGGGCTGGTCGAGTAACAACAAATACTCGCTGCTCGGTGCAATGCGTGCCTCCGCGCAGACCCTGAGCTACGAAGTGTTCCTCGGCCTGTCGCTGATGGGCGTGGTGGCGCAGGCGGGTTCCTTTAACCTGAACGCCATCGTTGAGAGCCAGACGCACCTGTGGAACATCATCCCGCAGTTCTTTGGCTTCGTGACCTTCTGTATTGCCGGCGTCGCGGTGTGCCACCGTCATCCGTTTGACCAGCCGGAAGCGGAACAGGAGCTGGCCGACGGTTACCACATCGAATATGCCGGGATGAAGTTCGGCCTGTTCTTTGTCGGTGAGTACGTGGCCATTACTACCGTATCGGCGCTGATCGTCACCCTGTTCTTTGGTGGCTGGCACGGTCCGTTCCTGCCGCCGTTCATCTGGTTCGCCCTGAAAACGGCGTTCTTTATGGTGATGTTTATCCTGATTCGTGCTGCGCTGCCGCGTCCACGTTATGACCAGGTGCTGTCGTTCGGCTGGAAAGTGTGTCTGCCGTTGACGTTATTGAACCTGCTGGCGACCGCCGCAGTGATTCTGTACAGCGCGCAGTAAGGGGTTTTGAGATGACTTTAAAAGATATTGTCGTTGGCTTCGGCACGACAGTGCGCAGTATCTGGATGATAGGCATGCATGCCTTCGCCAAGCGCGAAACCCAGATGTATCCAGAAGAACCGGTTTACCTGCCGCCGCGCTACCGTGGCCGTATCGTGCTGACGCGCGATCCGGACGGCGAAGAGCGCTGCGTGGCCTGTAACCTGTGCGCCGTTGCCTGCCCGGTCGGCTGTATTTCGCTGCAGAAAGCGGAGATGCAGGATGGCCGCTGGTATCCGGAATTTTTCCGCATCAACTTCTCGCGCTGCATCTTCTGTGGTTTATGTGAAGAAGCGTGCCCGACCACCGCGATTCAGCTGACGCCGGACTTCGAACTCGGTGAGTTCAAGCGTCAGGATCTGGTGTACGAGAAGGAAGACCTGCTGATTTCCGGCCCGGGTAAATATCCGGAGTATAACTTCTACCGCATGGCAGGTATGGCGATCGACGGTAAAGACAAAGGCGACGCGGAAAACGAAGCCAAACCGATCGACGTTAAAGGCTTATTACCTTAAGGAGCCAGGTATGGAATTTGCGTTTTATCTTTGCGGACTGGTGGCGGTGCTGACGACATTGCGCGTCATCACCCACACCAATCCGGTACATGCGCTGCTGTACCTGATTGTTTCGCTGCTGTCGATTGCCGGCGTGTTCTTCTCAATGGGTGCCTATTTTGCCGGTGCGCTGGAGATCATCGTCTATGCCGGTGCCATCATGGTGCTGTTTGTGTTCGTGGTGATGATGCTTAACCTGGGTAAAACCCAGCAGGATCAGGAGCGCGAATGGCTGAAGCCGTCGCTGTGGATCGGTCCGGGCATTGTCTCGCTGCTGCTGCTGGTGGTGATGATCTACGCCATCCTGACCGCGACCGACCAGGGTATTGATGGCACCGTCATCGATGCCAAAGCGGTGGGCATCAGTCTGTTTGGCCCGTATGTTCTGGCGGTTGAGCTGGCGTCAATGCTGCTGCTGGCCGGTCTGGTGGTGGCGTTCCATATCGGACGTGAAGATCGTCAGGGCGAAGTGCTGAGCAACCGCGTGTCAGACGCGGCGGCCAATAAGGAGGAGCACGCATGATCCCGTTACAACACGGCCTGATTCTGGCTGCTGTGCTGTTTGTTCTCGGCCTGACCTCGCTGGTACTGCGCCGCAACCTGCTGTTTATGCTGATCGGTCTGGAGATCATGATCAATGCCGCGGCGCTGGCGCTGGTGGTGGCAGGCAGCTACTGGGGACAAGCCGACGGTCAGGTGATGTATATCCTGGCAATCAGCCTCGCGGCGGCGGAAGCCAGTATTGGTCTGGCGCTGCTGCTCCAGCTCTATCGTCGTCGTCAGACGCTGAACATTGACACAGTGAGCGAGATGCGCGGATGAATCTTCTCTATTTAACCGTATTATTTCCGCTGATTGGCTTCCTGCTATTGGCGTTTTCCCGTGGTCGCTGGTCGGAGAACCTGTCGGCTGCGGTGGGGATGGGTTCAGTGGGCCTTGCGGCGCTGACCACCGTATTTGTGGGTGTGGACTTCTTTAGTCACGGCCAGCAGCCATTTACCCAGGCGCTGTGGACCTGGATGCACGTGGGTAACTTTGACATCAAAGTGAACCTGGTGCTGGATGGTCTGTCGCTGACCATGCTGTCGGTGGTCACCGGCGTCGGCTTCTTCATCCACATGTTCGCTTCGTGGTACATGCGCGGTGAAGAGGGTTATTCACGCTTCTTCGCTTACACTAACCTGTTCATCGCGAGCATGGTGGTGCTGGTGCTGGCCGATAACCTGATGCTGATGTACCTGGGCTGGGAAGGGGTAGGGCTGTGTTCCTACCTGCTGATTGGCTTCTACTACAGCAATCCGGAAAACGGCAAAGCGGCGATGAAAGCCTTCATCATCACCCGTGTCGGTGACGTGTTCCTCGCCTTTGCGTTGTTCATTCTCTACAACGAACTGGGTACGCTGAACTTCCGTGAGCTGATGGAGCTGGCCCCGGCGCACTTCGCGGCGGACAACCACATGCTGCAGTGGGCGACGCTGATGCTGCTGGGCGGTGCCGTGGGTAAATCGGCACAGCTGCCGTTGCAGACGTGGCTGGCCGATGCGATGGCCGGTCCGACGCCGGTCTCCGCGCTGATCCACGCTGCCACCATGGTAACCGCAGGCGTCTATCTGATTGCCCGCACCCACGGTCTGTTCCTGCTGACGCCGGAAGTGCTGCATCTGGTGGGTATCGTTGGTGCGATTACGCTGGTGCTGGCGGGCTTCGCCGCGCTGGTGCAGACCGACATCAAACGCGTGCTGGCTTACTCCACCATGAGTCAGATCGGCTACATGTTCCTGGCGCTGGGCGTACAGGCGTGGGACGCTGCGATTTTCCACCTGATGACCCATGCGTTCTTCAAGGCGCTGCTGTTCCTCTCCTCCGGTTCCGTGATTCTGGCCTGTCATCACGAGCAGAACATTTTCAAAATGGGCGGTCTGCGTAAGAGCATCCCGCTGGTGTATGTCTGCTTCCTGGTGGGCGGTGCTGCGCTGGCCGCGCTGCCGCTGATTACCGCCGGCTTCTATAGTAAGGACGAGATTCTGTTCGGTGCGCTGGCTAACGGTCACATCAATCTGATGGTCGCCGGTCTGGTGGGTGCATTCCTTACCTCAATCTACACCTTCCGCATGATCTTCATCGTGTTCCACGGCGAAGAGAAAATTCATGCGCATGCCGGTAAAGGCATTACGCATCATCTGCCGCTGATTGTGCTGCTGGTACTCTCGACCTTCGTTGGCGCGCTGATTACGCCTCCGCTGGCGGGCGTGCTGCCACAGAACGAGTTTGGTGAAACCGGCAAAGTGGCGCTGGAAATCACCTCGGGTGCCGTGGCGATTATCGGAATCCTGATTGCCGCCGCGCTGTGGCTGGGCAAACGTCAGCTGGTCACCCGCATCGCCAACAGCGCGCCGGGCCGTTTCTTCGGCACCTGGTGGTTTGCGGCCTGGGGCTTCGACTGGCTGTACGACAAGGTATTTGTTAAACCGTACCTTGGCATTGCCTGGCTGCTGCAGCGCGATCCGCTCAATTCACTGATGAACCTGCCGGCGCTGCTGTCGCGCATCGGTAATAAAGGTCTGGTGGTGAGTGAGAACGGCTATCTGCGCTGGTATATCGCGTCGATGAGCGTCGGTGCCGTGGTGGTGCTGGCGCTGATGCTGGTGATTTAACGATTGATGAGCGGGGCGCGCGATGGTTTAGCGCCCCACGTAAGAATGTTCAAAATTGTCTGATGCACGGGTGAGATCAACGCAGTCAGTTTGGTGTTCGTCAGCGCAGCAACCGGCGCGTAGTAATACGTGAACGTTGCCCGCGCGGGCGAGGCGAAACAGGCGCGTCCGATAGCCTGAACGAAGACGAAAATAGGGAATGTACGCCGTGTTATTACCTTGGCTAATAATTATACCCTTTGTTGGGGGCTTGCTTTGCTGGCTGGCTGAGCGCCTTGGCGCGAAGGTGCCGCGCTGGATTGCCCTGATCACCATGGGGCTGACGCTGGCGCTGGGCCTGCAGCTGTGGCTGCAGGGCGGCTATTCGCTGACGCAGGCTGCGGGCCTGCCGCAGTGGCAGTCGACTTTCCTGGTGTCGTGGATCCCACGCTTTGGCATTAATTTCCATCTGGCGCTGGATGGCCTGTCGCTGCTGATGGTGGTGCTGACCGGCCTGCTGGGTCTGATGGCGGTTCTCTGCTCGTGGAATGAAATCGAAAAGTATCAGGGCTTCTTCCACCTCAACCTGATGTGGATTCTCGGCGGCGTGATCGGCGTGTTCCTCGCCATCGACATGTTCCTGTTCTTCTTCTTCTGGGAAATGATGCTGGTGCCGATGTACTTCCTCATCGCGCTCTGGGGTCACAAAGCCTCTGACGGTAAAACGCGTATCAGTGCCGCAACCAAATTCTTCATCTATACCCAGGCTTCGGGTCTGGTGATGTTGATTGCGATTCTGGCGCTGGTGTTTGTGCACTACAACGCCACTGGCGTCTGGACGTTCAGCTATGAAGAGCTGCTGAAAACGCCAATGTCACACACCGTTGAGTATCTGCTGATGCTCGGCTTCTTCATCGCCTTTGCGGTGAAAATGCCGGTGGTGCCGCTGCACGGCTGGCTGCCGGATGCCCACAGCCAGGCACCGACCGCTGGTTCGGTTGACCTTGCCGGTATCCTGCTGAAAACTGCGGCTTACGGCCTGCTGCGTTTTAGCCTGCCGCTGTTCCCGAATGCGTCTGCGGAGTTCGCACCGATCGCCATGTGGCTCGGCATCATCGGTATCTTCTACGGCGCCTGGATGGCGTTCTCGCAGACCGATATCAAACGCCTGATCGCCTACACCTCGATTTCGCACATGGGCTTCGTGCTGATTGCCATCTACACCGGCAGCCAGCTGGCGTTCCAGGGCGCGGTGGTGCAGATGATTGCGCACGGCCTGTCGGCCGCGGCGCTGTTCATCCTGTGCGGTCAGCTGTATGAACGTCTGCATACCCGTGACATGCGCCAGATGGGCGGCCTGTGGTCGCGCATCAAGTGGATTCCGGGCCTGTCGCTGTTCTTTGCCGTGGCTAACCTCGGTATGCCGGGCACCGGTAACTTTGTGGGTGAGTTCATGATTCTGACCGGCAGTTATCAGGTGGTGCCGTTGATTATCGTGATTGCCACCTTCGGCCTGGTATTTGCCTCAGTGTACTCGCTGATCATGATGCAGCGCGCTTACTACGGCGAAGCCAAATCAAAAGAGCCGCTGGCTGGAATGTCGCCGCGCGAATTCCTGACCATCGGTGTACTGGTCGTGCTGCTGGTGCTGCTGGGCGTTTACCCGCAGCCAATCCTCGACACGTCCCATGCTGCGATGAGCAATATTCAGCAGTGGTTTACCGCTTCAATTTCAACTACAAGGCCGTAATTCGCCATGACAATAACTCCTCAACATCTGATTGCGTTACTGCCGCTGTTGATCGTCGGATTGACGGTGGTGGTGGTGATGCTGTCCATTGCGTGGCGACGCAACCACTTTGTTAATGCCACGCTGACGGTCATCGGTCTTAACCTCGCGCTGCTGTCGCTGTGGTTTGTGGGCCACGTGGGCGCCATGGATGTCACGCCGCTGCTGCGCGTGGATGGCTATTCGATGTTCTATACCGCGCTGGTGATGCTGGCGAGTCTGGCAACCTGCACCTTTGCTTATCCGTGGCTGGCCGGTTTCCCGGACAACAAAGATGAGTTCTATCTGCTGGTGCTGATCGCTGCGCTGGGCGGGATTGTGCTGGCCAGCGCCAACCATCTGGCGGCGCTGTTCATCGGTATCGAACTGCTGTCGCTGCCGCTGTTTGGTCTTATCGGCTACGCCTTCCGTCAGAAGCGCTCGCTGGAAGCGGCGCTGAAGTACATGATTCTGTCGGCTGCGGCCTCCTCGTTCCTGATCTTCGGTATTGCGCTGGTCTACGCCGATTCCGGCAGCCTGAGCTTTGTGCAGCTCGGCAAAAGCCTGAATGACAGCATGATTCAGCAGCCGCTGCTGCTGGTCGGGCTGGGCATGATGATCATCGGTCTTGGCTTTAAGCTGTCGCTGGTGCCGTTCCATCTGTGGACGCCAGACGTTTATCAGGGCGCGCCGGCTCCGGTCTCGACCTTCCTCGCCACCGCCAGCAAAATCGCTATCTTTGCGGTCATCATGCGTCTGTTCATGTACGCACCGGTAACCGACAGTGAAGCGGTGCGCACCGTGCTGGGTGTGATTGCCTTCGTCTCGATCCTGTTCGGTAACCTGATGGCGATTTCGCAGAGCAACATCAAGCGTCTGCTCGGCTATTCATCTATCGCGCATCTTGGCTATCTGCTGGTGGCGCTGATTGCGGTGAAAACCCATCAGCTGTCGCTGGAAACCGCCGGTGTCTATCTGGCCGGTTACCTGTTCAGCAGCCTCGGCGCCTTCGGTGTAGTCAGCCTGATGTCGAGCCCGTACCGTGGTCCGGATGCGGATACGCTTTACTCGTATCGCGGTCTGTTCTGGCATCGTCCGATTCTCTCCGCCGTGATGACGGTGATGATGCTGTCGCTGGCCGGTATCCCGATGACGCTGGGCTTTATCGGTAAGTTTTACGTCATCGCGTCTGGTGTTAACGCGCATCTGTGGTGGCTGACCGCGGCGGTTGTCGCCGGTAGCGCTATTGGTCTGTATTACTACCTGCGCGTTACGGTGAGCCTGTACCTCAGCCCGCCGGAACTGCACACTCGTGATACTCCAGCCAACTGGGCGTTCACCGCCGGTGGTGTGGTGGTGCTGATCTCCGCTATCCTCGTGTTGCTGCTCGGTGTTTATCCGCAGCCGCTCATCACGCTGGTGCAGCTGGCCCAGCCGCTGATGTAAACAGCGCGTCATCTTCACAATCAGGCCTGCGGGCCTGATTTTTTTTGCCTGCAATTTGAGAGTTTGATCACATAGCTCCGCGTGTCAGCCCCTGTTACGTGCTGCCCACTGCGTTTAGCGCATGCGCTGTGATAGGCTGTAAAGATCACTTTTTTCGCTCAGACAAGGAAGCACGATGGATATGCAATGGCTTGATTGCCACCACAGTGAACTGACCGCGCAGCAGCTGTATACCGTGCTGGCGCTGCGCAATCAGGTGTTTATCGTCGAACAGGCCTGTCCGTATCAGGACATAGATGGCCAGGATTTGACGGCTGATAACCGCCATCTGCTGGGCTTTCTTGATGGCAAACTGCTGGCGTATGCGCGTCTGCTGACGCCCGCGCTGGCTTCCTCGCCGGTGACCATTGGTCGGGTGATTGTGTCGGAAGAGGCGCGCGGCCTGAAACTGGGCTATCGGCTGATGGAGCAGGCGCTGAACAGCTGCGAACAGCACTGGCCGCAGCGGGCGGTGTATCTGTCCGCGCAGGCGCATCTGGAAGGCTTTTATGGTCGCCTGGGCTTCCGGGCGGTCACGGATGTTTATCTGGAAGATAATATTCCGCACGTCGGCATGCAGAAAAACTAACGGCGAGGTGTTGGCCTCGCCGTGCAGGTTAGCCCGGCGTCATCTGCCGGTCGTCGGTGTACTTGCGCTGATCGGGCGGTGGCGGGAAGTACTGATACAGCCAGGTTTCGCTCAGCGTCTCATCTTTGGTGCGCAGGAACAGGCGCATATCCACCGGTTTGGTTGAGTCGCTGTTCGGATACCAGTCAAACAGGATACGGTAACCTTTCAGCGGTTCGACGTAGAGAATCTCCACCTGTTTGAAGGTGCCGGACGACACGGTGATCACCGGTTCGATACCTTTCGGCGCGGCCGCCTGCAGGTCACCGCCAATGAAATCGATAGCAAAGCGGCGGCACCACTGGTCCGGGAAGTGTTCGCCCGGTGCCCAGCCTTCCGGGAAGCCACCAATACCGGTGCGCGTGGCGTCAACGCGGGCCAGACCGCTGCGTACCGGCGGCAGCTGGCTCCAGTAGAGTTTGTACTGGAAATTAAACTCGCTGCCAGCTTTGACCGGCTCGGCCGGCTGCCAGAAGCAGACGATGTTATCCAGCGTTTCCCCGGTCGTCGGGATCTCCATCAGGTTGATGGCGCCTTTACCCCATTTACCGATCGGCTCAACCCACAGGCTGGGTCGTTTGTCATACCAGCCAATCACGTCCTGATAATCTTTGAAATCATGATTCAGCTGCAGCAGACCGAAGCCGCGCGGGTTTTCATCCTGATAGGCATTAAACTGCAGGCGCTGCGGGTTATTCAGCGGACGGGCAATCCACTCGCCGCTGCCGCTCCACATCGCCAGGCGATCGGAGTCATGAATCTGCGGATGATAGGTATTGCACATGCGGCGCTCGTTGGTGCCGCAGCTGAACATGCTGGTCATTGGCGCAATACCGAGCTGACGAATCTCGTTGCGCGCAAACAGGTGGTTTTCCACCTCCATCACCACGCGTTTTTCTTCGCAGTGGATGGTGAACTTGTAGGCACCGGTGACGCTGGCCCCGTCCAGCAGTGCATACACCACAAAGGTGGTGTCTTCAGCTTTTGGCGTCTCGAACCAGAAGGCGGTGAAGTCCGGAAACTCTTCCTGGCCATTGCTGAAGGTGTTAACCGCGACGCCACGGGCTGACAGGCCATATTGGTAGGTTTCATCTACCGCGCGGAAGTAGCTGGCGCCGAGGAAAGAAACGATGTCGCGTCGCGCCAGCTCCGGCTTTTTAAAAGCGCGGAAACCGGCAAAGCCGAGGTCGGTTTTACCCACCAGCTGCTGGGTATCCACGTTGGCGTTGTGATAATTAAACAGTTCCGGACGGAAGTGGATTTCCCGCGCCTCGCGGCTGGCGGCGTCCACGGAGAACATGCGAATGCGGCGCTTAAAGCCCATGCCAACGTGGAAGAACTGCACATCCAGCTCGCGGTCGGCGATGTTGTTCCACAGTGAGTGGTTAGCGTCGTACTGAATTTCGTTATACGCCTGCGGTGTCAGATTGGCCAGGGTCGCGGGCAGGGGGCCGGGCGCGCCGCCCCAGGGCTGTTTGGCCAGCGCCGCGGCTTTCTTTTTCAGCACATCGAAATCGAAGCGCACGGCGGTTCCGTCGGCGATGCCATCATCGGCCCAGGCGGACTGCGCAAACAGCGAGGAGAGCCCGGTCATGCCGCTAACGGCAGAGAGGGCCATGGACGCTTTCATAAATTTTCTACGATTCATGCCGGAAATCTTTTCCTTAGCTGCTCGGGTGTATTGAGGCTGTCGCAAGACATTTAGCGTCAGGCTACAGGGGGTTACGACAGTGGCGAAAATAAAAAATTCAGTCCGCTGAAAATTTATCAGATTAATCAAATAAACGAAGCACAATTCCGCGTGCAACGCCCCGGATGACATAACTTTGCGTTCAGCGCGGCAAAAAGCGCAGTCAGCGGATGACGGCGCGGCGCAAAAACGCAATTTATGACTATAGTTAATCGACACCGCATTTAAACATGGAGGATTGTGAACATGTCATCTACCGATCAATTTGAAACCCGTCTTGATGACGATCTGGCGCTGCTGACGGAAACGCTGGAAGAAGTGCTGCGCTCCTCGGGCGATCCGGCGGACCAGAAATATATCGAACTGAAGCAGAAAGCCGAGCAGGCGCTGGAAGACGTGAAGAATCGCGTGAGCCAGGCGTCCGACAGCTATTACTATCGTGCCAAACAGGCAGCGTATCGTGCCGACGATTACGTGCATGAAAAACCGTGGCAGGGCATTGGTATCGGTGCGGCTGCCGGTCTGTTTGTTGGCCTGCTGCTGGCGCGCCGTTAATCCCCGTGGGCGCGATGTTCGTCGCGCCCGATTCCTGCTTTCCCGCTGTTTCCTTTCCGCATCGCGATTAACCCGCTATTTCGCACCGGCGGCGATTGTGTTTCGCCTGCGCGCTCCCTACAGTGAAAGCCACAGGGATAAGGAGAAAAGATCGTGATACGTGTCGAAATGCTCTCAACGGGCGATGAAGTGTTACATGGGCAGATTGTCGATACCAACGCTGCGTGGCTGGCCGATGTGCTGTTTCAGCACGGCCTGCCGATGACCAGTCGCAGTACGGTCGGCGATGCGATGAGCTCGCTGGTTGAAGCGCTACAGAGTCGCAGTCAGATTGCCGACGTGCTGATTGTGAACGGCGGTCTCGGGCCGACCAGCGACGATCTCAGCGCCCAGGCAGCGGCCACCGCCAGTGGCAGCGAGCTGGTGCTGCAGCAGGCGTGGCTGGAGAAGATGGAAGCCTGGTTTGCCAGCCGCGGGCGGCTCATGGCACCCAGTAATCGCAAGCAGGCGGAGATCCCGGCCAATGCCGAGTTGATCGATAACCCGGTCGGCACCGCCTGTGGGTTTGCCCTGCAGCTTAATCGCTGCTGGATATTCTTTACCCCCGGCGTGCCGTCAGAGTTCAAAGTGATGGTTGAGCAGCAGATTATTCCGCGTCTTAAGGCGCGTTTTGCGTTGCCAGAACCCCCGCTGTGCCTGCGTCTGACCACCTTTGGCCGCGGCGAGAGCGATATTGCCGCCGAGCTTGAACCGCTGCCGCTGCCGGAAGGCGTCGTGATGGGCTACCGTTCGTCGATGCCCATCATTGAGATCAAACTGACCGGCCCGGCCAGCCAGCGCGTGGCGATGGAGCAGGTGTGGCAGCAGGTTAAGTTACTGCTGGCCGAGTGCACCATTTTTGAAGGCTTTGAAGGGCTGCCGGCCGTGCTGGCGCGGGAACTGCACGATCGCGGCTTCCGCCTTGCTCTGAGCGAACAATACACGGCCGGGTTGCTGCACTGGCAGCTGGCCGCCGCGCAGGTGCCGCTTAGCGCCGCCGAGCTGCTGCCGGCACGTGAGGAGTCGCTGGAAGCGCAGGTTACGCGCACGCGTCAGTTAGCCGCTCAGCAGGGTACAGTGCTGGCCTTGTCGGTTGGCGATCTGCAGGAAGGGGAAGTGTCGATTGCGCTGCACACACCGGAAGCCAGCTGGGGCCAGCGGGTGAAATTTACCCACGGGCGGCACAATCTGGAAACCCGGCAGAAAGTGGTAGCGATGATGGCGATGAATATGCTGCGCCGCTGGCTGCACGGCAGTGAAGTCAGTACCGGTCACGGCTGGATTGATGTCCTGGAGACGGTGAAGAGCTAACCCGATTGTGCTGGCGGTCATCATCAGCAAGGTCAGAGGGGAAGTTGAGCACGCCCGGAACGGCAAAACCCGCTCCCTGCGGGCCTCGACACGCGGCATCCTTGCCGCGTGACGTCCGGCTTAGCTCAACATCCCCTCTTCCCGTTAGCATTGGTGTCGCTGCAGGGTGACGTTCTGTTACCGCAATGAAGAAGCCTGATAGGGCGTGGGGGAGGTTGCCGCTTGCAGCAGCCTCCGCGCCAGGACGGCGCGGCGGCAGGCTCCAGGGATGGATTTACGCCGGTGCAGCAAGCGGCAACCTCTCTGACGACCTGTATGGATGTTGCAGCATTAAAGGACTTTTGGGTTTGGTGTAGCGGCAGGTTACAGCTCGATCTCAATCTCCCCTCTGGCCTTACAACAGCAGGGCAGAATCTCGCCCTGCTGAATAAATGCCAATGGGGTTTCCGCATAATCCACTTCGCCTTTCAGCAGACGCATGCGGCAAGAGCCGCAGTAGCCTTCGCGACACTGAAACTCGACGCACACATTGTGTGCTTCCAGCGTCGTCAGCAGATTAGGGTGTTCGTCTGCGCACTCCAGCCGGGAGCCGGAGCTGCGCAGGATTATCACGGAACGGCTCATGCTTACAGCTGGAAATCGTTGAAGTCGTCTTCGCCCACTTCGGAGTCGATCTGACCCACCAGATAGGAGCTCACTTCAACTTCCTGCGGCGCCACCTGCACGTTATCTGACACCAGCCACGAGTTAATCCATGGAATCGGGTTCGAACGCGTCTGGAACGGCAGATCAAGGCCCACCGCCTGCATGCGGATATTGGTGATGTACTCAATGTACTGGCACAGAATGTCCTTGTTCAGACCAATCATTGAGCCGCCGCTGAACAGATACTCAGCCCACTCTTTTTCCTGCTCGGCCGCTTTCTTAAACAGGTCGAAGCACTCGTCGCGGCACTCAGCGGCGATCTCTTTCATTTCAGGATCGTCTTCACCGGTACGCATCAGATTCAGCATATGCTGAGTGCCGGTCAGGTGCAGCGCTTCGTCACGGGCAATCAGACGAATAATCTTGGCGTTGCCTTCCATCAGTTCGCGCTCGGCGAAGGCGAACGAGCAGGCAAAGCTGACGTAGAAGCGAATCGCTTCCAGCGCGTTAACGCTCATCAGGCAGATATACAGCTGCTTCTTCAGCGCACGCAGATTCACGGTCACGCTCTTGCCCGCCACCTGATGCGTGCCTTCACCCAGCAGATGCCAGTAGTTGGTCATCTCGATCAGATCATCGTAATACTTCGAGATATCCTGCGCGCGCGCCAGAATCTGCTCGTTAGTCACGATGTCATCAAACACCAGTGACGGATCGTTGACGATATTACGGATGATGTGAGTGTACGAGCGTGAGTGGATGGTCTCGGAGAACGCCCAGGTTTCCACCCAGGTTTCCAGCTCGGGAATCGAAATCAGCGGCAGCAGCGCTACGTTCGGGCTGCGGCCCTGAATGGAATCCAGCAGCGTCTGATACTTCAGGTTACTGATGAAGATGTGCTTCTCGTGCTCCGGCAGCGCCTGATAGTCGATGCGATCGCGCGAGACGTCAACCTCTTCCGGACGCCAGAAGAAAGAGAGCTGCTTCTCGATCAGCTTTTCAAAGATGTCGTATTTCTGCTGGTCGAAACGGGCAACGTTCACTGACTGGCCGAAGAACATCGGCTCTTTCAGCTGGTCATTTTTGTTCTGTGAGAAAGTAGTGTAAGCCATGACTAAGTCCAAAAGTGAAACGGGCCAGCCGCTGCTGGCCCAGACACGATAAGGCGCCCGCAGGCGCCTTTCGATCAAATTTTACAGGCGCCGCTTTCGCAGCCATCGTCCTGAATAGACGGCGCCAGATCGTCCTGCGCATCCTCGGCACCGTCACGGGTGTTTTGGTAGTACAGGGTCTTCACGCCAAATTTGTACGCGGTCAGCAGATCTTTCAGCAGCTGTTTCATCGGCACTTTGCCATTGGCAAAACGGCCTGGATCATAGTTGGTGTTCGATGAAATCGCCTGATCGATAAACTTCTGCATCACGCCAACCAGCTGCAGATAGCCGTCGTTTGATGGCATCTCCCACAGCAGTTCGTACTGATCTTTCAGACGCTCATACTCCGGTACTACCTGGCGCAGAATCCCGTCTTTCGACGCTTTGATACTGATGTGACCGCGCGGCGGCTCGATACCGTTGGTGGCGTTCGAAATCTGCGAAGAGGTCTCAGACGGCATCAGTGCAGACAGCGTAGAGTTGCGCAGGCCGTGGGTTTTAATCGACTCACGCAGCGCTTCCCAGTCAAGGTGCAGCGGCTCATTACATACGCTGTCGAGATCCTTTTTATAGGTATCGATCGGCAGAATGCCCTGCGAATAAGTGGTCTCTTTAAACCACGGGCAGGCACCTTGCTCTTTCGCCAGCTCGTTGGAGGCTTTCAGCAACCAGTACTGAATGGCTTCAAAGGTTTTGTGCGTCAGGTTGTTGGCGCTGCCGTCGGAGTAGCGCACACCGTGTTTCGCCAGGTAATAGGCGTAGTTGATCACGCCAATACCCAGGGTACGACGACCCATTGCACCGCGTTTTGCAGCCGGGATCGGGTAATCCTGGTAATCGAGCAGGGCATCCAGCGCGCGTACTGCCAGCGTCGCCAGCTCTTCCAGATCGTCCAGGCTTTCAATCGCGCCGAGGTTAAAGGCGGACAGGGTGCACAGCGCGATCTCGCCGCTTTCGTCGTTGACGTCTTCCAGCGGTTTGGTCGGCAGTGCAATTTCCAGGCACAGGTTAGACTGACGCACTGGCGCAATGGCCGGATCGAACGGGCTGTGGGTGTTGCAGTGGTCAACGTTCTGCACGTAGATACGGCCGGTTGAAGCACGTTCCTGCATCATCAGCGAGAACAGGTCGACGGCTTTCACGCGCTGCTTGCGGATGCTGTCGTCCTTCTCATATTTGGTATACAGACGCTCAAACTCATCCTGATCGGCGAAGAACGCGTCATACAGGCCTGGCACGTCGGACGGGCTGAACAGGGTGATGTCTTCGCCTTTCAGCAGGCGGGTGTACATCAGCTTGTTGATCTGCACGCCGTAATCCATATGACGCACGCGGTTGCCTTCAACACCGCGGTTGTTTTTCAACACCAGCAGGCTTTCCACTTCCAGATGCCACATCGGGTAGAACAGCGTTGCCGCACCGCCGCGCACGCCGCCCTGCGAGCAGGATTTTACCGCCGTCTGGAAGTGCTTATAGAACGGGATACAGCCGGTGTGGAACGCTTCACCGCCGCGGATCGGGCTGCCGAGCGCACGAATGCGACCCGCGTTGATGCCGATACCGGCACGCTGTGACACATATTTCACAATAGCGCTGGAGGTGGCGTTAATGGAATCCAGGCTGTCGCCGCACTCGATCAGTACGCAGGAGCTGAACTGACGGGTCGGGGTGCGCACGCCGGACATGATAGGCGTAGGCAGCGAGATCTTGAACGTGGAGATCGCATCGTAGAAACGCTTGATGTAATCCATACGCGTATCGCGCGGATAGCCGGAGAACAGGCAGGCGGCGACCAGAATATACAGGAACTGGGCGCTCTCGTAGATTTCACCGCTGACGCGGTTCTGCACCAGATATTTGCCTTCCAGCTGCTTCACCGCCGCGTAGGAGAAGTTCATGTCGCGCCAGTGGTCGATGAAGCCGTCCATCTGCTCGAACTCTTCGGTGCTGTAGTCTTCCAGCAGATGGCGATCGTATTTGCCCATCTCGACCATTTTCACTACCTGGTCGTACAGCTTCGGTGGCTCAAACTGACCGTACGCTTTTTTACGCAGGTGGAAGATCGCCAGACGCGCAGCCAGGTACTGGTAATCAGGCGCGTCACGGGAGATCAAATCAGCAGCCGCTTTGATGATGGTCTCGTGAATGTCCGAGGTTTTGATGCCATCGTAAAACTGGATGTGCGAACGCAACTCAACCTGCGAGACGGAGACATTGTTCAGCCCTTCAGCTGCCCAGTCCAGCACCCGGTGAATCTTATCGAGGTCGATGCGCTCCTGGCGGCCATCGCGTTTCGTAACGAGCAGACTTTGGTTCATGTCGCGTGTTTACCTGTCCATGAAATACAAAATTATCCCCCGTCTATTCACAGGCGGCTCATTGTGAGTAAGCCTGTGGATAAACACTATATATAGGGGGTGCGGGAAGTTTGAACAACAATATGGTGAGTATTCTAGTCAGCAATCGGATCATCACAAGAGTTGATTTTCACAAAATTTTACGCCCTGGGGGGTGGCGAAAATCCTGGATCCCCACGCCACAAGGCCTGCACCTGGTGTCAACGGATAACAGGTTTTTTTTCAATTTTTGATCGAGCGCGTGTTTATTGCTCAACCGCTGCGATTCGGGAAATTTCCCAGGCGAAAAAAGCCCGCGCCGCTCCGTCAGCAGCGAACTTATCTGCGTTTGCTTATGAATTTTTTATGACCTTTTCACCTTACAAAAAGCGCATCGCAGCGTCTAAAAGGAAATTGATCTGGATAGGGCCAGCGCGTGATAAACCGGGGGCGGTCGGAAGTGAAAGGAGGACTGGCGGCGTGCAGGACGTTATGCCGTTCAGTTGAGTAAATTGCCGGTCGTAGATTCCATAGCGGCGCGATTTCTCGCGTAATACATCGCGCCGCTACAACACCGCTGCCCACGGGCAGGCAGGCGAAACAGGTCGTTTACGCCTGACGGTGGGTATGCACCATATAATTGACGTCCACCCCGCGGCCAAGGCGGAACTGATTGGTCAGCGGATTGTAGTGCAGGCCAGTCATATTGCGTTCACGCAGGGCGGTTTCGTCCACCCAGTTCAGCAGCTCGGCGGGACGAATAAACTTTTTCACGTCATGGGTACCGCGCGGCACCATGCGCAGCACGTATTCAGCACCAAACACCGCCAGCAGCCAGGCTTTAGGGTTACGGTTGATGGTGGAGAAAAACACCTCGCCGCCCGGTTTCACCAGCTGCGCGCAGGCCAGCACCACGGAACGCGGATCCGGCACGTGTTCCAGCATCTCCATACAGGTCACCACGTCGTACTGACCGGCATGGCTGGCCGCATGGGCTTCAACCGTCTGCTGCACGTAATTGACGCTCACGCCGCTCTCCAGCGCGTGCAGGCGCGCGATCTCCAGCGGCTCGGCGCCCATATCCAGGCCGGTGACCTCCGCCCCTTCGCGCGCCATGCTCTCGGCGAGAATGCCGCCGCCGCAACCGACATCCAGCACTTTCTTACCGAACAGCCCATGGCTGTGCTGGGCAATCCAGCCAAGACGCAGGGGATTAATGCGGTGCAACGGCTTAAATTCACCTTCTAAATCCCACCAGCGTGATGCAACCGCCTCAAACTTAGCAATTTCGGCGTGGTCGACGTTCTGGCGGCTTTCCTGCGGTTGTTCATTCATTGAATCATGACTCCTGACAAAATATGCCACCAGTATAAACGTATAAACCCTGCGAGGCATCTCTCAGCGCAAAGGAAAAGCGCCACAAAACCCTGCTTTACGTTCACCGCACGCAAGCGATGTGATATACTTTCGCACCTTTAAAATCCGGGATTATGTAGAGGGATAGCGGCTCCATGAGCGACCTTGCGAGAGAAATTACACCGGTCAATATCGAAGAAGAGTTGAAAAACTCCTACCTCGATTACGCCATGTCGGTCATCGTTGGCCGAGCCTTACCCGATGTACGTGATGGCCTGAAGCCGGTGCATCGCCGTGTGCTTTTTGCCATGAGCGAACTGGGTAACGACTGGAACAAACCCTATAAAAAATCTGCCCGTGTGGTTGGTGACGTTATCGGTAAATATCACCCACACGGTGACTCCGCTGTGTACGAAAGTATCGTGCGCATGGCCCAGCCGTTCTCCCTGCGCTACATGCTGGTCGACGGTCAGGGTAACTTCGGTTCGGTCGACGGCGACTCCGCCGCAGCGATGCGTTATACCGAAGTGCGCATGGCGAAGATCTCCTCTGAACTGCTGGCTGACCTGGAAAAAGAGACGGTCGACTTTGTGCCGAACTATGACGGCACCGAGCAGATCCCAGAAGTCCTGCCGACCAAAATTCCTAACCTGCTGATCAACGGCTCCTCCGGTATTGCCGTTGGCATGGCGACCAACATTCCGCCTCACAACCTGACGGAAGTGATCAACGGCTGTCTGGCGTTTATCGAAGATGAAAACATCAGCGTCGAAGGGCTGATGGAGCACATTACCGGGCCGGATTTCCCGACTGCCGCCTTTATCAACGGTCGTCGTGGCATTGAAGAAGCCTACCGCACCGGGCGCGGTAAAATTTACATCCGCGCACGCGGCGAGATTGAAACCGACGCCAAAACCGGTCGTGAAACCATCATCGTCAATGAAATCCCGTATCAGGTGAACAAAGCGCGCCTGATCGAGAAAATTGCCGAGCTGGTGAAAGAGAAGCGCGTTGAGGGCATCAGCGGCCTGCGTGACGAATCTGACAAAGACGGCATGCGTATCGTCATTGAAGTGAAACGCGATGCGGTCGGCGAAGTGGTGCTCAACAACCTCTACTCGCTGACGCAGCTGCAGGTCTCTTTCGGCATCAACATGGTTGCCCTGCATCAGGGCCAGCCAAAGATCATGACGCTGAAAGAGATCATTGAAGCTTTCGTTCGCCACCGCCGTGAAGTGGTGACGCGTCGTACCATCTTCGAACTGCGTAAAGCGCGCGATCGTGCGCACATCCTTGAAGGTCTGGCAATTGCGCTGGCCAACATCGATCCGATTATCGAGCTGATTCGTCGGGCTCCGACGCCAGCCGAAGCGAAAAGCGGCCTGCTGGCGCAATCGTGGGATCTCGGCAACGTCGCCGCCATGCTGGAACGTGCCGGTGACGACGCCGCGCGTCCGGAGTGGCTGGAAGCGGAGTTTGGTATTCGCGATGGTCGCTACTACCTGACCGAGCAGCAGGCACAGGCCATTCTTGATCTGCGTCTGCAGAAACTGACCGGCCTTGAGCATGAAAAACTGCTCGACGAGTACAAAGAGCTGCTGGACCAGATCGCCGAACTGATTCACATCCTGCAGAGCGCCGAGCGCCTGATGGAAGTGATCCGTGAAGAGCTGGTGGCGATGCGCGATCAGTTTGGCGATGCGCGCCGTACGGAAATCACCGCTAACAGCGCTGACATCAACATCGAAGACCTGATCAACCAGGAAGATGTGGTGGTCACCCTGTCGCATCAGGGCTACGTCAAATACCAGCCGCTGTCAGACTATGAAGCCCAGCGTCGCGGCGGTAAGGGCAAATCGGCGGCGCGCATTAAAGAAGAAGATTTTATTGATCGTCTGCTGGTGGCCAACACCCACGACACCATTCTGTGCTTCTCCAGCCGTGGCCGCCTCTACTGGATGAAGGTCTATCAGCTGCCGGAAGCCAGCCGTGGCGCGCGCGGTCGTCCAATCGTCAACCTGCTGCCGCTGGAAGCCAACGAGCGTATCACCGCGATTCTGCCAGTGCGCGAATACACCGAAGGCTTCAACATCTTCATGGCGACCGCAGACGGTACCGTGAAGAAAACTGCGCTGCAGGAGTTCAGCCGTCCGCGCAGTGCCGGCATCATTGCCATCAACCTGCGTGAAGACGATGAGCTGATTGGCGTGGCGCTGACCAACGGTAACGACGAAGCGATGCTGTTCTCTGCCGCCGGTAAAGTGGTGCGCTTTGCGGAGAGTGCGGTGCGCGCCATGGGCCGTTCGGCTTCGGGCGTACGCGGCATCAGGCTGGCCGAAGGCGACAAAGTGGTGTCGCTGATTGTGCCACGTGAAGAGGGCGCGATTCTCACCGTAACGCAGAACGGCTACGGCAAGCGTACTGCTAACAGCGAGTATCCGACCAAATCGCGCGCCACGCAGGGCGTGATCTCGATTAAAGTCACCGAGCGTAACGGGCCAGTGGTGGGCGCGGTACAGGTGGTGGACAGCGATCAGATCATGATGATCACCGATGCCGGTACGCTGGTGCGTACCCGCGTGTCGGAAGTCAGCGTGGTGGGCCGTAATACGCAGGGCGTGATCCTGATTCGTACCGCGGAAGATGAAAACGTGGTCGGCCTGCAGCGCGTCGCTGAACCGGTGGAAGAGGAAGAACTCGACGCCATCGACGGCAGCGTGGCAGAAGGCGAAGACGATATCGCGCCGGAAGTCGACAGCGACGACGACGCACCGGAAACAGACGACGAAGAGTAACCGTTCGTTGTCTGTCACAAGCGGCAGGTCAGGGCAACCGACCTGCCGTTTTTTTTGTCTGACTTTCACTCCCAAAGTCGCGTGCCAACTGGCTTTTTCGCCCTGATAAAGCTAGTGTATGAGAACTTTTCAACGTCCCGATAACCCTTGCCGCCAGTGAGTCTCTTTTGAAATATCTCGTCTCCTTTCGCACCACGCTTCGCATCTCGCGCTACCTGTTTCGTGCGCTGGCACTGCTGCTCTGGTCGCTGGGTGCACTGTTGACCACTTTCTACATCATCAATGTGCTGCACGAGAAAGAGAACGCGGTGCGCCAGGAGTTTGCCACCAATTATGGTCAGGCCGAATGGTATGTGCGCCACTCAGCGGATGTGATGCGCGAGCTGAAGTACATCACTGAGAATCGCCTGAGCAGCAGCGTCAACGGGCTGGATATGCTCAACGGCATGCCGGGCGGCAAAAGCACGCTGCCGCAGTTTACGCCGCTGTTTACCGACGGTGACTGCACGTCAATGAGCAACACCTGGCGTAACTCGCTCGATTCCCTGAGCTATTTCATTAACTACTGGAAAAGCAATTTTGCCTCAGCCTATGAACTCAATCGGGTGTTCTTTATTGGCGGCGAAAATCAGTGCCTGGCAGATTTTACCATCGGTAACAATAATCCGGTCGATCGCGAACGCAGCCTGAAGGCGCTGCGCGAAAACGTGCTGCACTACCGCAGCGGCAACGAGGAAGAGCGGCGTAATCCGATGTACTGGATTACCAACAGCAGCCAGCCAGGCATCGGCAACTTCTACATGGTGGTGCCGGTTTACGTCGCCAACAAACTGCAGGCGCTGCTCGGCGTGGAACAGAACATTCGCCTGGATGAATTTATTCAGCCCGGCGGGCTGCCGCTGGTGGCCACCATCACCGATGAAAACTATCGTCCGCTGATCAGCTCACGACGCGGCGGACCCGGTTATTCGCTGGACGATCTGCCGGATAACAGCACCTGGTTTGGTTATCTTGACGGCTATCGTCAGCTGGTGCTGAAAAAGCCGCTGCCGCCGTCCAGCCTCAATGTGGTGTGGTCGCTGTCGACCGATGTGCTGATGGATCAGCTCAAGCTGATGCTGATCAACGCGTTGCTGCTCAATATCCTCAGCGCGCTGATTCTGTTTACCCTGGCGTGGGTGTTCGAACGCCGCATGTTCCTGCCGGCGGAAGACAACGCCCACCGGCTGGAGGAGCACGAGCAGTTCAACCGCAAGATTGTCGCGTCAGCGCCGGTCGGCATCTGTATTTTGCGTACCAGCGATGGCACCAACATCCTCAGTAATGAACTGGCGCATAACTATCTGACGCTGCTGACGCAGGAAGATCGCCTGCGGCTGAACGAAATCATCGGCGGCCAGCAGGTTAATTTTGTCGATATGCTGACCGGCAGTAACACTAACCTGCAAATCAGCTTTGTGCATTCGCGCTACCGCAACGAGAACGTGGCGATTTGCGTGCTGGTCGACGTCTCGGCGCGCGTGCGCATGGAGCAGTCGCTGCAGGAGATGGCGCACGCCGCCGAGCAGGCCAGCCAGTCCAAATCGATGTTCCTTGCCACCGTCAGTCATGAACTGCGGACGCCGCTGTACGGCATTATCGGTAACCTCGATCTGCTGCAGACCAAATCGCTGCCGAAGGGCGTGGATTCGCTGGTCACGGCGATGAACAACTCATCCAGCCTGTTGCTGAAAATCATCAGCGATATTCTCGACTTCTCGAAGATCGAGTCCGAGCAGCTGAAGATTGAGCCGCGTCCCTTCTCGCCGCGTGAGGTGGTCAACCATATTGCCAGCAACTATCTGTCGCTGGTGGTGCGCAAGCGCCTGACGCTGTATGTGTTCATCGAGAACGATGTGCCGCTGGCGCTGGATGGCGATCCGCTGCGCCTGCAGCAGGTGATCTCCAACCTGCTGAACAACGCCATCAAGTTCACCCACACCGGCTGCATTATCCTGCACGCCTATGTCAAAGAGGGATATCTGGCGTTTCGCGTGCGCGACACTGGCGTGGGAATCCCGGCAAAAGAGATCACGCGCCTGTTCGACCCGTTCTTCCAGGTCGGCTCCGGCGTGCAGCGTAATTTCCAGGGCACCGGGCTGGGACTGGCGATCTGTGAAAAGCTCATCAACATGATGGATGGCGACATCGAAGTCGACTCTGAACCGGGCATGGGCAGCCAGTTCGTGGTGCGTATTCCGATCTACGCCGGACAGCAACCCGCGCCGCCGCTGCTGGATGGTCTGCAGGAAAAAGCCATCTGGCTCGACCTGCGCAACGACTATCTGGCGGCCTTCCTGCTGCGTCTGCTCCAGCAGCAGGGCATCCAGGTTGCGCACTATCAGGGGCGGGCTGGGGCGGACGATGTGATGATCTGCGATCACCACGACGCGCCAGCGCAGACGGTACGCGCGCGCATCCGGATCTGCGGTGAACACATTGATATGCCGCAGGAAACGACGCCGGGACAGTGGGTGCACAGCAGCGCGACGCTGCACGATCTGCCGCTGCTGCTGGGCCGGATTTATCGCATTGCCATCGACAGCGAAACGGCGACCACGCTGGAACTGCCGGTGCCGCAGCAGGCCTCCAGCTATGAAGACATCATGGTGCTGATCGTTGATGACCATCCGATTAACCGGATGCTGCTGTCTGAACAGCTTGGCACGCTGGGCTATCAGACCAAAACGGCGCAGGACGGCGTGGATGCGCTCAACGTGCTCAGCCGTAACCATATCGATATCGTACTGAGCGATGTCAACATGCCAAACATGGACGGCTACCGGCTGACGCAGCGTCTGCGCCAGCTGGGGCATGCTTTCCCGGTGATTGGGGTGACCGCTAACGCACTGGCGGAAGAGAAACAGCGCTGTATGGATGCCGGCATGGATAACTGCCTGTCAAAACCGGTGACGCTGGATGTGCTGAAAACCACGCTGGCGCTGTATGCCGAACGTGTTCGCAAAAGCCGGGAAGGATAAGCAGGGCAGAGGAGAGGCGGTGCCGAAGCACCGCCGCAGGGATTACTCTTTGTCGACCTGAGTGGCGCTGACGGAAGAGAGGTAGTTCAGCAGCGCGATATCGTTATCCACGCCCAGCTTCATCATTGCTGATTTCTTCTGGCTACTGATGGTTTTGATACTGCGGTTCAGCTTCTTGGCGATCTCGGTAACGAGGAAGCCTTCGGCGAACAGACGCAGCACTTCGCTCTCTTTCGGTGACAGACGTTTGTCGCCGTAGCCGCCGGCGCTGATTTTCTCCAGCAGTTTGGCCACGCTTTCTGGCGTGTACTTTTTGCCTTTCTGCAGGGCTGCCAGCGCTTTCGGCAGGTCGGTCGGTGCACCCTGCTTCAGCACGATGCCTTCGATATCCAGATCCAGTACCGCGCTCAGGATCGCCGGGTTATTATTCATGGTCAGAACAATAATGGAGAGATCCGGATAGTGACGCTTGATGTACTTGATCAGCGTGATGCCGTCGCCGTATTTTTCGCCCGGCATCGACAGATCGGTAATCAGGACGTTGGCATCCAGTTTGGACAAGCTATTGATCAGTGCTGTTGAGTCTTCAAACTCACCTACCACATTCACCCATTCGATCTGTTCCAGAGATTTACGGATACCGAACAGAACGATTGGATGGTCATCGGCAATAATTACATTCAGGTTATTCATCTTATGGGTTACCTTGCTGCAGCAGTTGGTTGACGTACGCGTCAATTTCACTGGTGGTATTTTTAATGGTTAAATCGTCGCACAGTTTAATGTGCTGTTCTAACTCTTCACAAAGCTGTTTACCCGGCAGTAAATTGAGCATGGCAAACACGCCTTTCAGGCGATGCGCTGTCTGAGCAAGCGAGGGATAGTCCTTCTCCGCCGACTCAGTATACAGTCTCTTCACATCTGGCGGTACTGTCTCCGTAAACAGCTGGAAATAGCCGCCGCTCAGCAGCGGCGTGGCAGCCTCATCGTCGTCGCTCTCCTCTATCGAATCGTGAGCCAGTTGCTTCTCAATCAGGGCCAGCAGCGCATCAAGCAGCGCATTGCTGAGATTGAAATTGACCCGGAATTGCTGGTCGTTGAGGGCGTGATGCCCCATTTCGTCGCCCGCCAGCAACAGCGCCCAGCCCTGCAGGCGCGCCGGATCGTCCGTCACCAGCACATCATGCTCCTGCCCGGACAAGCGCTCATCCGAGGTCAGGCAATTTGCCCCCCAGTTCTCGAGGTGGCGGCAGACAATTTTGTGTACGTCTTCGACCGCGATATCCACCAGCGCCGTCACGCCTTCCAGCAGTTTCTCTTCCTGCTCGCTCTGCTGCTCCAGCGCCAGCGGCAGCTGAATGTTATAGCGCGTGCCGATATCCGGTTTGGCGATAATCTCCAGCTGGCCGCCCATCTGTTTGCACAGCTGCTTACACAGGAAAAACGCCATGCCGGACGCCTGACCGTAACGATCCTGCGTGGTTTCGCCGAGGTAAGGGAAATCGACGTTGGCCAGCTCGTCGCCGGTCAGGCCTGAGCCGGTATCCACCAGCTGGAACAGCACGCTGTTGACTTTGCTGTCGCTGGCTTTGATATCGAGGGAAATCTTGCCCCACTGCGTGGTGGTGAGCGCGTAGTGCATCAGCGTGGTCAGGACTTTACGCAGCGCGCGGCGATCGCCAAAGCGCATCTCGTCGTTGGCCAGCTGATTGTTGACCACCAGCGTCAGCCCTTTGCGCCGCAGCAGCGGCAGGCTCTCCAGCGCAATCTCATCCAGCAGATCCTGCAGGTTAAACACGCCCGCATCCGGCGACCAGTCGTGGGCTTCCAGCCGGTTGAGCAGGACGATATCGTCCACCAGCCGCGCCAGACCCTGGCTCTCATCCAGCAGATCCAGCACGCTCTCGTCGTCATCGCGCTGGCTGAGCTGCACCAGCTGCGTCACCATGCTCTGTAGCGGACGATTAAGCGCATGGCCAAGATTCTGCATCAGCTGCTGGCGCATCTGGTGGTTGCGATCCAGCACCTGCTGCGCTTTTTGCAGCTTCTTATTCACCAGCAGCTCGCGATCCTGATCGCGCATCATAAACAGCTGGGTGTGCGGCGACAGCATGCTGCGCGCGTGGCGAATCTCATACACTTCGTTATTGATGGTAGCCTGCAGCACGCCCTGATGCTGATCGGACATATTGATGATCTTCTGCAGATTGAGGTGCGGCAGCAGATGCTCAGCGATTTTGTTGCTCAGCAGGGTGCGATTGGTACCAAAGTCATACACCAGCAGCCCGACCGGCAGGCTGGCGACGATCTCCTCATTCAGCATACGCAGCGAATCAAGCTCAGCGCTCTGGTTCTCATTCGGTCGCAGTGACTGCTGGCGCAGCAGCGTAATGCCGGCAATAGACAGCAGGAACAGCAACAGGTTGATCAGCAGCGGCCACATCAGGTTGTGCAGGGTATCCATCGCCAGGCTGGCGAGCGGCACCCGGTACACCAGCTGGAGCGAGGTGCTGGGCAGCGTGGCGGCAATCTCCAGGTTCGGGTTAACCAGCGTCACCGCGGTGCTTTCGCTGCTGGCGTCATCGCTGGTGGCGCTGCCGGGCTGGCTGGCATCCTGGCGCAGCTGGAAATTCTCCAGCGGCATACTGCGTGGAATCAAATCGTTAACCGGCAGATCGAACGCCACCACCGTGGCTAAATGACCTGGCTGGTTAAACGTGGTGCGCAGCGTGAAGTAGTGATCGTTCTGCCAGGCAAAGTGGCGCAGTGGCGAGAAGCTTTCGCGTTCGTCCAGCGCATTGGCCTGTTGCAGCATTTCGGCGCGGCGGCTGTCCACCAGCGTATTGATCGCGCTCTCTTTATAGCGCGTCGCCATATCCTTGAGCGGCAGGGTCGAGATCATGATCAGGCTGTTGTCCTGACCATTGAGGAAGTACATCGACCACGCCGGATTTTCAGCGCCCCACAGCGTATCGAGATAATTGGACATGCGCAGCGTCATATCCAGCGTGCTGCTGTCGTGCGAGCCGAAAATCAGCGCTTCGGTCTTGCGGCGGGTTTTCTCCAGATAGTAAACATCCGGGCGCAGACGCGTCTCCTGCAGGCTGCTGCTCGGCGTAGAACCTGCGGCGCTGGTGGCGAGATTTTCATAGATTTGCCAGGTGGCAAAGCGGTAAGCATCAATGCGTTTTTGCATCGCGCGCGCCAGGTCAGTCATGGCGTAGCGCTTTTCCATGATCCACGCATTCACACTGTTGTGCACCATGGCACCGAGCGCGAGAAACAGCACCAGGTTAAACACCACGAAAAAGCGCGTTACGTTGCCGGAGGTCAGCGGAAATTTATAAGGCAGCATAGGTGTCTCAGGATCCTGCAATTAACGCGCGACCAGCCGGGCGCTGGCGGCAACCGCCAGCAGCAGCAGGGCGATAAGTAAAAACGCGCCGCTCAGGCTGAGCCACTGGGAAATAAAGCCGATTAAAGCCGGGCCTGAAAGAATACCCGCATAGCCAAGCGTTGTCATGGCGGAAA
Source organism: Pantoea sp. Pa-EAmG (assembly GCF_030024295.1). NCBI lineage: Bacteria > Pseudomonadati > Pseudomonadota > Gammaproteobacteria > Enterobacterales > Erwiniaceae > Pantoea > Pantoea sp. Pa-EAmG. The sequence continues at coordinate 1,432 of NZ_JASEWO010000027.1, read as the reverse complement.
TCGCCAGATTGGCCGGCATATCCTGTTGATTACCGGCGGCATTAAACAGCATCGGCACGGTATTGGCCAGGCCAAAGCCCACCAGCAAAAAGGCCAGCAGCGCCGCCTGCGGCCACGGCAGCAGCACCGCCAGCGTCATGCCGGCTGCCGCCGCCAGCGCACCGGTCAGCATCACCGGATAGCGGCCAAAGCGCTGAATCACTTTATCGCCCGTCAGACGACCTATGGTCATGGCGATGGAGAAGATGGCGTACCCCAGACCGGCGTGCGCCACGCTCATGCCTGGACTTTGCAGCAGCAGCAGGGCGCTCCAGTCGAGTACCGCGCCTTCCGCAAGGAACAGAATAAAGCACAGGCAACCGAGGAAGGCGACCCAGCCGCGCGGGATCACCAGCCAGGGTTGATCGGGCTGATGCAGGCGCTCTGTCATCAGCGTCGGCAGGCTGCACAGCAACAGCAGCACCATCAGCAGCATGATAACGCCCACCGCCTGCAGCGGTGTCAGACCCGCGCCAAGTAACAGGCTGACCGCGCCGGCGCCAAGAATACCGCCAAGACTGAAGAAACCGTGGAAACCGGACATCATCGGCTTGGCCGCCGCTTTCTCAACCTCAACCGCCTGCACATTCATGGCCACATCCAGCATGCCGAGACCGGCACCGAACACCATCAGCGTGGCGGCCATCAGCCACATCACATCCAGCGTCGCCAGCAGCGGCAGTACGGCCAGCACCACCAGCGTGGAGCACAGCATCACGCGGCGGCAGCCAAAGCGTGCCACCAGCGCACCGGTCACCGGCATTGCCGCCAGTGAACCAATGCCAAGACACAGCAGCAGGCCGCCCAGCGACGCGCCCGTCAGCTGGAGACGCTGGCTGGCAAACGGCACCAGCGGCGCCCAGGCAGACATGCTTAAACCGGCGATGAGAAAAACGAGGCGTGTTCCCAGATTGACACGCTGATGCAATTTGTTGGGCTGTGCGGCGTCCAGTGCTGTCATAAAGGTGTCGTTGTCATAAGTCGTTCGAGCGACGAAGTTTAGCATTAAAGCTGGCGCGGCACCGCTCAATGAAGGCGAAGAGCAGGGCAAAAATGGTCGCCAGAAACGAGCATATTACCGATCTTTTGCCAGGCGCTGCGCTTTTCCAGACATTTCCTGGACTTCATAAGCTCTCTGGCTCTTAGTAAACCGACAGATTCAGTGAAAATTTGGCTTAAGTTGGGGTGAAAGTCGATTACTGCGGCAACGCTAACTGACTGAATAGTGGTAAAGAATATTCCGCAAACGGTTGGGGAAACGCATCGGCTATATTCCTGTTCAACTTTATTACGCCCGGAAATTAACATTGTGCAATCATGGCTAAGTAATGAACAAAACGTGGGAAAACGAACAAATAATGGCGTCCTGAGTGGCGGTTAATTTAACCTCAGT
>NZ_JASEWO010000206.1:0-6978 GCF_030024295.1 Pantoea sp. Pa-EAmG | reverse complement strand
ACGCGCTTTTAACAATGGTGTTATTAATGCAGAGAACACAACAGTTATGACAACCGGAACTTATGCTGATGCAATAAGAGCCGAAGCAAATAGCATCATTAACTTTAGCGGCGGGACAATTACGACTCACGGCGGGGCAGCAAGTGGTTTATATGCAGCAGGTGGTACCCTGAACGCCGGTCGTAGCAGCAACGGTCAGGGAATTCAGATAAATGTTACTGGCCGTGGTTCGGCGGGTATCCGATCTGCGGCAGGAATAATCACAGCAGACAGCGTCACCATTAATCACACCGGCACGGTGGGAAGTGTTGATATTGCCAGTGCCGTAGAAGCTGACCCTAATTCTTCTATTACGTTGACTCACTCCAGCCTGAATACCACCCAGGACCAGGTTCATGGGGCACTAATCAAAGGGGCGAGTACCTTATCCCTCGGCAATAGTTCTGTATCTACACAGGGAGGTAACGCACACGGATTACAACTTCTCTATGGTGCAAAAGGATTGCTGTCGGAGTCAGACATCCTGACCAGCGGCATCTCATCGCATGGTATCCGGGCGAGCAGCACAAGTGAGGTTATCGTTCAGCCTAACGGAGCTGGAAATAATTCACTCATTCACACCACGGGCAATTCTTCACGCGGCATCTATTTGTTGAACGATGCTCAGGCTGATATTGACGGCATCACCATTATTACCGACGGCGATCATGGTTCAACCCGCTGGGGCGCAGACGGTATTGGTGTGCAGAATAATGCCAAAATGACGCTTAAAAATGCCGACATCCACATAAATGGCAATGATTCCAATGGACTGGATGCGCTGGGCGCAGATCCAACTGGCGCATTCAATCAGATCGATGCCAGTAATACTCTGATAGTCATGAACGGGCAAGGAGGAAAAGGCGCCTATGCCTACGGCGGGAACAACGCCATCAACCTTAGCAACAGCCAGGTTGAGACTAAGGGTAGCAATAATGTGGCTTTAGCCGCGCGGTCTGAACAATCCAGCGTCAACGCCAACCAGAGTCTGTTGAAAATTACGGGTGCGCAATCCGGTGGGGTCAGTGCCAGCGAAGGGGGTACTGTAAACCTTAACAACAGTGAATTGCAGCACACGGGCCTGGAAGGTTATGGCATCAATGTCACGTCTGGTGGCACAGTGAATGCGACAAACAGTCTGGTCAATGTCAGCGGTCAGAACAGCAATGCCCTGACAATGAGTGGCGGGGAAATCAATTTAAACGCCACGCAGGTATCGGCGCTCGCCGGTAACGCGATGAGTTTCCTCAGCGATATTTCCACCGTGACTGCCAGCAACGGCAGCTTGTTGAAAGGTGACGCCGTGAGTGCGGAGGGGGCAACCTCTAACATCGTCCTGGATAATGCCACCTGGCAGGGCAACGCCAGCGAAATTACCTCGGTAGATATCAAAAAAGGCGCACAGTGGGTCACTAACGGCAGCTCTACCGTCGGTGCGCTGGATTTGGATAACGGCAGCGTAATCTTCGATCCGGTATCCTCCTCCGGTGAACAGAATCACTCCAGCACCCTGACTGTCCACGGGAATTACAACGGTAACAACGGTTTGATTGCCTTCAATAGCGTATTAGGCGATGACAACTCGGCAACCAATAAACTGATTGTCGAAGGGGATACCAGTGGCAGCACCAACGTCTCAGTGAACAACCTCGGCGGCCGGGGCGCACGTACCTATAACGGTATCGAGCTTGTCCACGTCGACGGTGAGTCTGCCGGGCAGTTCAGCAAAACCGGGCGTATTGTAGCTGGTGCTTACGAGTACGACCTGGCGCGCGGTGAGGAAAATAACAGCAAAAACTGGTATCTGATAAACGCGGGTGAATACGGCAATGGTGGCGGTGACAATGCCGGTGGCTCTGGTGGTGGCATTGGTGATGGCGGCATCAGCCCAACCACCCCGACGCTCCGTCCAGAAAGCGGCAGCTACGCCGCGAACCAGGCAGCAATCAACAACCTTTTTATGATGCGTTTGCACGATCGTTTGGGTGAAACCCAGTATATCGATGCGCTGACGGGTGAAAAGCGCGTGACCAGCATGTGGCTGCGCACCGTGGGCGGTCATACTCGCCTGAACGACACCAGCGGACAGCTTAAGGCGCAGGAAAACCGTTATTTGGTGCAGTTGGGTGGCGACGTGGCTCAGTGGAGCCGTGACGGCCTGGACCGTTATCACCTTGGCCTGATGGCGGCTAAGGGGCAGCAGTGGGGCAACACCCACTCGAGAGTGACCGGCGCGCGCTCAGATAACAGTGTGGATGGTTACAGCGTTGGCGCGTATGGGACCTGGTATCAAAACGATGCTGAAAAAACCGGTACCTACGTGGATACCTGGGCACAGTACAGCTGGTTTGATAACAGCGTAAGCGGTGAACAGTTGGCAACAGAAAAGTACAAATCATCGGGTTTGAGCGCATCGGTGGAAGCGGGGTATACCTGGAAACTGGGTCAACGAAGCGAGCGTGAAAGCTACTTCTTGCAACCGAAAGCACAGGTGGTGTGGAACGGCGTAAAGAGCAAGTCGCATACCGAGCAGAATGGAACTCAGGTGACGTTTAATGGTGACAACAATGTAACGACCCGATTGGGTGTGCGGGCATTTATCAACGGTCACAATCGCATTGATGACGGCAAACAACGCGATTTCGAACCCTTTATCGAAGCTAACTGGATCCACAACACGGCAAACTACGGTGCATCTCTTGACGGTGTAAGCAATAACGTGGCGGGTACGCGTGATATTGGTGAAATCAAAGTAGGTGTGGAAGGAAAAATCAACCCGCGTCTGAACTTGTGGGGAAATGTAGGACAGCAAATGGGTGGGAAAGGCTACCAAGTCATCGCTGAATCAGGAGATGGCGCTGAGGTCATCCCATTAGTGTATCAACATGATCCGGATATCTTAATTCTCGATATTGATATCCCCAACATTAACGGTATTGATGTCATTGATATGCTGCGTAAATCTGGCTATAAACTACCCATTATTGTCATGAGTGGAAAAAATGCCGATCACTATGCGCTTCGCAGTGCGAAAATCGGTGCGAACGGTTTTATCAGCAAAAAAAATAACCTTGAAGACCTGATTAATGCGGTTAAAACGGTGAGTTCGGGCTATGGCTATTTTCCGCTAAGAATGCATGACACACAAGTCATTGATAATCAGGTAGATGACAGGGCGCGTATTCAAAGCTTATCGGCACGTGAGTTTCAGGTTCTGCAATTTCTGGCGGAGGGAATGGAAGTTATCACCATCGCCACGCGTATGAAAATCAGTAATAAAACCGTCAGTACCTATAAATCCCGACTCATGGATAAACTGGGACTAAAAACACGTAAGGATTTGCTCGATTTTACCCGCCGCAATCAGGTGTCTTAATGGCCTTATTCGTAAGACTCCTTGTCATCCTGTCTCTGATATTTTCATTTTCTGTGTCTGCCGTTCTCACTGAAGGGCAGGCACTTATATTTCGCCCTAATCAACAACTGGAGCCAGTCAGTCTCGATTTACCCGACGCCTCCTGGCGCTGGTTGGGAATGAAACGTGAGTTGAGAATTGGCATTTGGGCAATGGAAAAGCCACCGATGCTGATGGTGCATAAAGACGGCGTCATTCGTGGGCTGCTTCCAGAGTTAAGTCAGTTTATGACTCATTCACTCGGCCTCACAGTGCAATTCATCTGGTATAACGACCATGATGCTGCACTCAGGGCCGTTCAGCGAGGGGACATTGATGCCATGCTGGATCGCGGTGCGGCACAGCCAGAGAGTGGACCGCAACTGACCTTTACCGAACCGCTGTTTGTCAGCCACCCCGTTGTAGTGAAATCCTCTATTCGCGCTTTTCAACCGGATGTCACTCCGCCAGTGATTGCCGTACCGAAAAATTTTGTCACTTCAACGCGGCTTCGTCAGCATTTCCGCCTTGCACAAACGGTGGCCTATCCCGATACGCTGGCGGCATTGGCCTCCGTGGCCAATGGTAAAAGTCATCTGGCCGTGGGTGACATGATTACCAGCAATTATCTGATTGAGCACCATTTTGCCAACAGTCTGACGATTGAAAATACACTCGATTTACCGGCCAGCAGCTGGTACCTGGCGCTGCGTAACGATCAGGGCGTATTACGCCAGATCATCAATGAAGTGATGCGGCAGATGTCACCCACGACGCGTGAACTGCTGCTGCGCCGCTGGGACCAGGGGGCGATGAACCAGTTCCTCACCAGTGCGCTACCGTTAACGAATGAAGAAAATGACTGGTTGGCTCAGCATCACAGTGTGAAAATTATTGTCACCCAGTTTAACGCGCCTTTTATGCTGTTTGATAATCAGCACAATTTCTACGGCATCACCGCCGACGTCCTTAAGCTCATCCATCTGAAAACCGGGCTGCAGTTTATTCCCGTTTCTGAAGATGATGTCACAAATATCCCTGAGCGTCTGGCGGAACCCGATATCAGTATGGTCGGGTCGATTCTTGCCAGTCCGGAGCGTGCCCGACAACTGCTATTGACTAACCCGTTTATGTTCTCGCCAAACGTGTTAGTGATGTCAGAGATGAATCATGCTGAACCCTGGTATGCGAAAATGCGAGTGGCGTTGCCGGCGGGACATGCTGCTGCGGCATGGTTGAAAGTACATCACCCTGACGTTCAGGTTATCCCGGTCAGTAACTCGGCGGTGGCCATGCAGATGGTGGCGGAAGGGAAAGCGGATGGTGCCGTCAATACACTGATTAGCGCTGATTACGTTATTGCCCGCTATTACGTCGGTCAGCTTCGGGTGGCCGAATTGCTGCCGATGCCACAGGCAGAAGTTTCACTCGGCGTTAAGCGCAGTGAGCCAGAACTTTACGGTATCATCAATAAAGCCCTGGATGCGATTCCGCCAAAAATGTACAGCGAGATCATCGCTCGCTGGCAAGGCACACCTGAAGCACAGTTCCGCACCTGGTCGGTGTATCGCACCCAGTTCTATCTTGTCGCTATCGCCGCACTGCTGTTAGTTGCCACGTTTTTCCTGTGGGGGCTGATCATGCGCCGCCGTGTGAAACACAAACAGCTTGACGAACAACGTTTGCAAGCAGAGCTGAGTTTTCGCGACCGTCTCATCAACGGACCGCCTCGCCCGGTGTACGTGATCAACCGTGACGGCATCATTATTCATTACAATCAGGCGTTTCATGACTTTTTTGGCGATGCACAGCAGACTCTGCTTACGCTGCCTCTTTATGATCGTCGCAATCCATTAGGCGAAATTTATCAGAGTATTATTAACCGCATCGCCGATAACCAACCCTGGACAGAGACAGTACAAGAGCAGGAGTTTGTACTGGACAGCAAACGCGGTGAGCGACGCATCACGCACTGGTTAACGCCTTACAGTGAGTCACTTGAAAGCCCAACGGGATGGATCTGCGGCTGGCAGGATGTCACTGACTATCTGCTGTTACTCGATAATTTATCCAAAGCCAGAGAGACGGCAGATCTTGCCAACCGCAGTAAGAGCCAGTTTCTCGCCACCATGAGCCATGAGATCCGCACGCCGCTTAGCGCGATTATTGGTCTGCTGGAGCTGTCGGTGCATCAGCCGGAAAGCAGCGACCCGCGGATGTTACGCACGGCCTATGATTCCGCGCATTCGTTGATGGGATTGATAGGCGACATCCTGGATATGTCGAAAATTGAGTCAGGCAAACTGGTGTTGAATCCGGAGTGGTCGACCATTGAGGCGGTTGTAAAGCCGGTCATTCGCGTTTTTGATGGCCTGGCCCGCCAGAAAACACTCACGCTGAACCTGCATCTTGAGCAACCCGTACCAAGTGAACTGTATATCGACCCGTTGCGGTTGCGACAGGTGGTGGCCAATTTTGTCAGTAATGCGGTGAAGTTTACCCATCAAGGACGCATAGATGTCGTTGTTTCTCTGGTACCTGATAACGAGGGGCATGCCCGGCTCTCCATTAGCGTGCAGGACACAGGCGTAGGGATAGACCCATCCAGTCAAAAACGTGTTTTCCAGCCTTTCGAACAGGCAGGAGCCGATGATGCTGCGGGCACAGGACTAGGCCTTTCCATTACTTCTGAACTGATAAAGATGATGGCGGGGCAACTGACGCTGGAAAGCATGCCGGGTGCCGGTACCCAGATAGGCGTCGAGCTGAATGTGGATTACAGACCGGTGGCTGCTGTCAGCGAAGCATCGATATTGGAGGAAACGCATCTCAATAAACGCCTACAGGTTCTCATTGTTGATGACCATCCAGCCAACCGGCTGCTGTTGGGTAAACAGCTCGCTCTACTGGGGCATCAGGTCGTGGAAGCTGAAGACGGATTACAGGGATGGCAATGTTGGCAGCAAGGTGCCTTTGATTTAATCATCACTGACTGCAACATGCCGGTAATGGATGGACTGACGCTGACCCGCCGTGTACGTGCCAGCCAACACTCTGCGGTGAAAATCATCGGAATGACGGCCAATGCACAGGAGAGCGAGCGACAACGCTGCCTGGATGCGGGTATGGACATCTGCCTGTTCCGCCCATTGGAACTCGGTCGCTTGGAGCAGGAGTTAGTAAAACTTTGGCCAGACGAACATGACATGCAATTGAAGGACTGGATGGACCCTAACGTTATGGATGCGTTTTTACCGGACGATAGCGTTAGCCGCGCGGCGTTTCTCTCACAGGCGGTGGTTGAGGCCCGTCTGGACCTGATGCAATCCCAGCAGCGGCTTGCTGCCGGCGATTGTGAGGGGCTGGCGCGCCATCTGCATCGCATCTCTGGCACTTTCCAGGTTCTGAAAGTCAACAAGATCCTTGATGAGATCGTGTTTTTGGAGGAGCTGGTCAGTGAAAATGAGGAGGAGGGGATTCTGCAAACGCGACTGGAAGAATTAGCGGCCAACCTTGAGAAATTTGATGAGGCGATAAAGAAGAGC
>NZ_JASEWO010000407.1:0-667 GCF_030024295.1 Pantoea sp. Pa-EAmG | reverse complement strand
TCGGTAAGATGTTGATTGAATAGGGCAATGTTTTCATTGCCCTTTATTTTGTCTTTAAAATGATAATTTAGGTTTATTAATTGGCTGAGTTCTTTGTTTTAATGAGTTTGTGATCGATTTTGATTCAAAATGACGTCAATTTTGACCATTTGGTCAAAAATTTATGCGGTGTAGCACGATTTTCCGATTATTGCCGCTCAGCAACCGTTTATTTTTCCCACTTTCCTCACTCTTTTATCGCCTTTCTCAGTTTTTAACATTCAAGTGCTCTAAAAATACAAAAAAATAACCACTCAGGGTAGACAAGCCACAGGTCGATCATTAGAATGCGCGCAATTTGCCAAAATTCGAGCAGTCAGGCGGATTTTGCATTGATTCGGGCATGTATTTTGAATTAATATGCAAATATTATGACTGTTTATTCCCTGGAGGATGTTTTGATTAAGTCAGCGCTCTTGGTTCTGGAAGACGGAACCCAATTCCACGGTCGGGCCATCGGGGCAACGGGGTCGGCAGTGGGGGAAGTCGTTTTCAACACGTCAATGACTGGTTATCAAGAAATCCTCACTGATCCTTCCTATTCCCGCCAAATCGTTACCCTCACTTATCCCCATATCGGCAATGTTGGCGTTAACGCCGCCGATGAAGAATCCAGCCAAATCCATGC
>NZ_JASEWO010000406.1:0-674 GCF_030024295.1 Pantoea sp. Pa-EAmG | reverse complement strand
GTGGCCTGGCGCGCCATCATGCCGGTTTCCAGCGTGACGGTATGCTGACCATATTGGAATTTGCGTACGATCGGGTTCAGCAAAATTTAAGTCCTTAAATTCGAGGGGCAGAGCGCTCTTTGGCTCGCCGGGGTTTACCGATCTTTAGTTGCATCCTCGCGACTAATGACAATCTTCAACCGCTCATGCGGTAAAGCCTCTCATTAGCCGCGCGAAACGCTGCAAGCAAAGATCACTCTCAGCAACAATACATGAGTTTGGTACGGATTGCTGCGGATTGCTCGAAAAAAGGGGCCATAAAGGCCCCCTTTTCGCGAAACTCGCACAAATCTGATCGTCAGATGCGGTTTTCTGCATACTGCATGCACTACATCGTTGATCAGATTCTTCAGACTTAGCGACGCAGACCCAGGGTTTCGATCAGGCTGGTGTAACGTGCAACGTCTTTACGCTTCAGGTAGTCCAGCAGCTTACGACGCTGAGATACCATGCGCAGCAGACCGCGACGGCTGTGGTGGTCTTTCTTGTGCTCAGAGAAGTGACCCTGCAGGTGGTTAATCTGAGCAGTCAGCAGAGCAACCTGAACTTCAGTTGAACCGCTGTCGTTAGCACCACGACCGAATTTAGCAACGATCTCTGCTTTAGCTTCTACGCTTAGAGACATAATAAACTCC
>NZ_JASEWO010000405.1:0-676 GCF_030024295.1 Pantoea sp. Pa-EAmG | reverse complement strand
GCTCGAAAAAGTGATGCCATCGGTGGTGAGTATTAACGTTGAGGGCAGCACGACGGTCAATACGCCGCGCATGCCGCGTAACTTCCAGCAGTTCTTTGGTGACAACTCGCCGTTCTGCCAGGACGGTTCGCCATTCCAGAGCTCTCCGTTCTGTCAGGGCGGCGGCGCCGGGGATAACGGCCAGGGCGGCGGCCAGCAACAAAAATTCATGGCGCTGGGCTCGGGCGTCATTATTGACGCGGCGAAAGGCTACGTGGTGACCAACAACCACGTTGTTGATAACGCCAGCACCATCAAGGTACAGCTGAGCGACGGTCGCAAGTTTGATGCGAAAGTGGTGGGTAAAGATCCGCGCTCCGACATTGCGCTGATCCAGATCCAGGATCCGAAAAACCTGACGGCGATTAAGCTTGCCGACTCTGACGCACTGCGCGTCGGTGACTACACCGTGGCGATCGGCAACCCGTTCGGCCTGGGTGAAACCGTGACCTCAGGTATCGTTTCTGCGCTGGGCCGCAGCGGCCTGAATGCGGAAAACTACGAAAACTTCATCCAGACCGATGCAGCGATTAACCGCGGTAACTCCGGCGGTGCGCTGGTGAACCTGAACGGTGAACTGATTGGTATTAACACCGCGATCCTCGCACCGGACGGCGGCAACATCGGTATCGGCTTT
>NZ_JASEWO010000026.1:0-35892 GCF_030024295.1 Pantoea sp. Pa-EAmG | reverse complement strand
CGCGCCAGTGATTTGCTAAAGCCAATCAAACCTGCTTTTGCTGCCGCATAGTTTGCCTGACCCGCGTTACCCATGGTTCCAACTACCGAACCGATGGTAATGATACGGCCCACGCGCTTTTTCATCATGGCACGCATGACCGCCTTCGACAGGCGGAACACCGATGTCAGGTTGGTATCGAGGATATCCGCCCACTCATCGTCTTTCATGCGCATCAGCAGATTGTCACGCGTAATGCCTGCATTATTGACCAAAATGTCAACTTCGCCAAATTCGGCGCGAACTTTCTCGAGCACGCTCTCAATAGAGGCCGCATCGGTCACGTTCAGCAGCAGACCTTTGCCCTTGTCGCCGAGGTAAGCACTGATGGCTTCCGCGCCGCTTTCGCTGGTGGCAGTACCCACCACTTTTGCACCGCGTGCCGCCAGCGTTTCCGCGATGGCACGTCCGATACCGCGGCTGGCGCCGGTCACCAGCGCTACTTTACCTTCAAAGCTCATGATTTTCCTCTTATTCCTGGCCAAGCGCCGCAGCCAGTGACGACGGATCGTTCACCGCTGCAGCCGTCAGGCTGTCCACAATTCGTTTGGTCAGGCCGGTCAGCACTTTACCCGGACCGATTTCCAGCAGTTCAGTCACGCCCTGTGCAGCAATAAATTCAACCGCCTCAGTCCAGCGCACCGGGCTGTACAGCTGACGCACCAGCGCGCTGCGAATCGCCGCGGCGTCGCTTTCGCACTTAACGTCAACGTTATTGACCACCGGTACCGACGGCGCATTGAAGGTCACGCTTTCCAGCGCCACCGCCAGCTTATCCGCCGCAGGTTTCATCAGCGCGCAGTGTGACGGCACGCTGACCGGCAGCGGCAGCGCGCGCTTGGCGCCGGCCGCTTTACAGGCGGCACCGGCACGTTCAACCGCTTCTTTATTGCCGGCGATAACCACCTGGCCCGGCGAGTTGAAGTTGACCGGCGAAACCACCTGGCCCTGCGCGCTCTCTTCACAGGCTTTGCGAATTGCCGCGTCGTCGAGACCGATAATCGCCTGCATGGCGCCCGTGCCTTCCGGCACCGCTTCCTGCATCAGTTTGCCGCGCAGTTCAACCAGCTTGATGGCGTCAGCAAAATTCAGCACGCCCGCACACACCAGTGCAGAGTATTCACCGAGGCTATGTCCGGCCATCAGCGCGGGCTGTGCGCCATTTTTGCTCTGCCAGACGCGATAAATCGCGACTGAGGCTGCCAGCAGCGCCGGCTGGGTCTGCCAGGTTTTGTTCAGCTCTTCAGCCGGACCCTGCTGGACCAGCTGCCATAAGTCGTAACCCAGCGCGTCAGAAGCTTCACGAAAAGTGGCTTCAACCTGTGGATTTTCCGCTGCCAGATCGGCCAGCATGCCGACGGTCTGCGATCCCTGTCCCGGGAAAACAAAAGCAATTTGCGTCATCTTGCGTTCCTGTCAATCAAAAGCGAACCAGCGCCGAGCCCCAGGTGAAACCGCCACCAAAGGCCTCGAGCAAAATCAGGTGTCCGGGCTTGATGCGGCCATCACGTACCGCTTCGTCCAGCGCGCTTGGCACCGACGCTGCCGAGGTGTTGCCGTGTCGATCCAGCGTCACCACCACTTTATCCATGCCCATGCCGAGCTTTTTGGCGGTGGCGCTGATGATGCGCAGGTTGGCCTGATGCGGCACCAGCCAGTCAAGCTGTTCACGATCGAGATTATTCGCCTGTAGCGTTTCATCGACGATATGCGCCAGCTCAGTGACCGCGACCTTAAACACTTCGTTGCCGGCCATGGTGAGGTAAGCCGGCTCATCCTGATGCGCGCGATCCTGGTACGGCAGCGTCAGCAGCTTACCGTAGCGGCCATCGGCATGCAGATGCGTGGAGAGGATGCCCGCTTCTTCGCTTGCGCCGAGCACCACGGCACCCGCGCCATCACCAAACAGGATGATGGTGCCGCGATCGTCAGGATCGAGGGTGCGAGCCAGCACATCCGCGCCGATCACCAGCGCGTGCTTCACCGCACCGTTTTTGATGTATTGATCGGCCACGCTCAGCGCATAGGTAAAGCCGGCACAGGCGGCGGCGAGATCGAAGGCGGCGCAGTCGTTGATTTCCAGCATCTGCTGGATCATGCACGCTGAGCTCGGGAAGGCATGGCTGGAAGAGGTGGTTGCCACGATGATCAGGCCAACGTCGCTGGCAGCTACGCCCGCCATTTCCAGCGCACGCTGGGCAGCGGTGAAGCCCATGCTGGCCACCGTTTCATCCGGTGCCGCAATGCGACGTTCACGAATACCGGTCCGGGTGACAATCCACTCGTCCGAAGTCTCCACCATTTTTTCCAGGTCCGCATTGCTGCGAACCTGCTCAGGCAAATAGCTGCCCGTACCGATAATTTTGGTAAACATCTACGCTTTGTCACTCCTGGCTAATACAGCGTCAAGGCGCGCAGCAATCCTCTCTGGGACTTGCCTTCGCACCGCCTGCTCTGCCTGCTCTATCGCCACGGCAAACGCACGTTGATTCGCCGCACCGTGGCTTTTGATCACTGTCCCGCGCAATCCTAACAGACAAGCGCCATTGTACTGGTCGGGGTTGAGATGACCGAAACGTTTAGCCAGGCGCTTTTGAATCCAGCGCCCGACCAGTTTCAACCACCAGGCCCGTTTTTTCCCATCCTCTGACGACTTGAGCAGAGAAAGAAACATTCTTACCACGCCTTCCATGGTTTTCAGCGTGACGTTGCCCACGAAGCCATCACAGACCAGCACATCCGTCTTGCCGGTGAGGAGATCGTTCCCCTCAAGGTAACCAATATAGTTGATCTGCGGCGAGGCCCGCAGCACCGCCGATGCGGCGCGAATCGTCTCCAGCCCCTTCGTCTCTTCCTGACCGATGTTGAGCAGCGCGACGCGCGGCTGGCTGATTTCCAGCACTTCTTCCGCCATCACCGCACCCATCACTGCAAACTGCACCAGCATTTCACTGTCGGAATCGACGTTAGCGCCCAGATCCAGCACCACCGTCTTGCCGTGCTGCTGATGTGGCAGCACGGTCATCAACGCCGGACGCTCAATGCCATCCAGCGGCTTCAGTAATAATTTTGCCAGGCCCATCAGCGCACCGGTATTGCCGGCACTGACGCACGCCTGCGCTTTCCCCTCTTTCACCAGCTCTAACGCCACGCGCATGGAGCTGCCGCGGCTGTTACGAATCGCCTGCGAGGGTTTGGCATCACTTGCAATAACCGATTCGGCAGGGATTACCTGCACACGCCCCAGTAACGAGGAATCCGCTTTGGCAAGAAATGACGAGATGATGTCGGGATCACCGACCAGAAGAAGAACCAGATGCGTATGAGAGGCCAGTGCCTGCAAGGATGCAGGCACTGTCACGCAGGGACCGAAATCCCCGCCCATGGCATCAACTGCCAGGGTCAAACGTGTCAAGGTATCGCCTTGCGTAACCGCAAAGAATTACTTGGTGATAACCTTGCGACCGCGGTAGTAACCATCCGCAGTGATATGGTGACGCAGATGAGTTTCACCAGAAACTTTATCTACTGACAGAGCTGCGGTGGTCAGCGCATCGTGCGAACGACGCATACCACGCTTAGAACGGGTTGGTTTATTCTGTTGTACGGCCATGGACCTTACTCCTATTACTTACGCTTTAAACTGGCTAATACGGCAAATGGATTTGGTTTTTCTGCCTCTGCAGGCAACTTCCCAAATACCATGTCCGCGTCGGACACTTCACAGTGTTCAGAATCATGCACCGGAACGACAGGCAGCGCGAGGATGAGTTCATCTTCGATGACTGCCAGCAAGTCGATTTCGCCGAAATCATTGATATCAACTGGCTCGTACGCTTCCGGCAGTGCCTCGGCCTGCTCATCAGAAGAGACAGGACTGAAGCAATAGCTTACGTGAACATGATGCGAAAACGACTGGTTGCAGCGTTGACATGACAGAGTCACCTGCGTTTCAGCTGTTCCCTCAAGAACCGCTAAGCGCTGGTTGTCAATCGCAAACGACATGGTGCATTCCACATCACTGTCCACACTCACGACCGTTTCGGCCAGGCGCGCCACCAATTCAGGTGCATACACACCTTGGTAATCAAGGCGCTTTTGCGCGGCGCGGGCCAGATCGATCGTCAGGGGTAATTTTACCTTTTGCATAGGGCGCGCATATTAACTTTGTAACGTCATAGAGTCAAAGAAAAAGGCCGGTTTACAGCATCTTTCACCCGTTAGTCGCATCCAGTGCGGCGCATAGTTTAAAATGCCTGTCATCTTTACGCTATCACTTCTGCAAAAAAATGATGACACCGCTGGTTTTAGCCTCAACCTCTCCGTTCCGTCAGGCGCTGCTGCGCAAGCTCGGCCTGCCGTTTATCACTGCCGCCCCTGAAAGCGATGAAACGCCGCTGCCGGGAGAAGCCGCGCCGCAGCTGGTGCAGCGTCTGGCCATCGCCAAAGCGCAGGCGCTGGCCGCGCGCTATCCTGCCCACTGGATCATTGGGTCCGATCAGGTCTGTGTACTGGATGGCCACATCGCCGGCAAGCCGCATACCGCAGAGAACGCCTGCCAGCAGCTGGCGCTGGCGAGCGGTAAAGCCATCACCTTTTATACCGGTCTGGCACTGATTCACCCTGCCAGCGCGCAGCAGCATGTGCTGTGTGAACCCTTTACCGTGCATTTTCGGCAACTGAGCGCGGCAGAGATTGCGCGCTACGTCGAGCTGGAGCAGCCGCTGCAGTGCGCCGGCAGTTTCAAAAGTGAGGGACTGGGGATTTGTCTGTTCGAACGGCTGGAGGGGCGCGATCCCAATAGCCTGATTGGCTTACCGCTGATCGCGCTGAATGGCCTGCTAAGGCAGGCGGGCATCAACCCGCTGAGCTGATGCCACGCTGTCAGGCTTTTTTCTGCTGGCGCAGCTGGGACAGGCAGTGCTTCAGTGCCTTATCCAGCGGCGCTTCCATACGCAGGCTTTCGCCGGTGTTGGGATGGGTAAACGTCAGTGCGGCAGCATGCAGGAACAGCCGCGCCAGACCGGTTGGTGCCAGCTGGCGATCGAATTCGCGATCGCCATAGCGATCGTCAAAGGCAATCGGGTGCCCGCCATGCAGGGTATGCACGCGAATCTGATGCGTACGTCCGGTCACCGGACTGGCTTTAACTAATGTCGCCAGGCCAAAACGTTCTTCAACTTTGAAGCGCGTTTCTGACGGCTTGCCCTCGGCGCTGACCCGCACCACGCGCTCGCCGCTTTGCAGAATGTTTTTCAGCAGCGGCGCCTGCACCACTTTCAGGTGCGATGGCCAGTCGCCGCGCACCAGCGCCAGATAATCCTTCTGCATGCCCTTCTCACGCAGCTGCTCGTGCAGTGAACGCAGCGCCGAGCGCTTCTTCGCCACCAGCAAAATGCCGGACGTGTCACGATCGAGACGGTGCACCAGTTCCAGGAAACGCGCCTCCGGGCGCAGCGCGCGCAGCCCTTCAATCACGCCGAAGCTCAGCCCGCTGCCGCCGTGCACCGCGGTGCCGGACGGTTTGTTCAGCACCAGCAGATAATCGTCTTCATACAGAATGCACGACTCCAGCGCCGCCACTTTATCCAGTTTGGGCGACACTGCCTGCTCTTCACGCTCGGCCACGCGCACCGGCGGCACGCGCACTTCGTCGCCGTCTTCCAGCTTATATTCAGGTTTTACGCGCTTCTTATTCACCCGCACCTCGCCTTTACGCAGAATGCGGTAAATCATGCTTTTCGGCACTCCTTTCAGCTGGGTGCGCAAAAAGTTATCAATGCGTTGACCGGCATTTTCAGCCGTGATGGCGACAAACTGTACGCCGGGATTCTCTGTTTTCATGGCGGCGATTCTAAATAGTGTCCCCGGATAGCGCCACCCCTTTTTCTGTGCTTAACTCTGACTTTATCGCCGCGTTACGCGGCCAGAATGCTGGCTTTTTCAACGATGCGATGATTACTCCTGCAAATGAACAGGTTAAGGATGCACAAACTTCACAGCTCGGCAAAAGTCGCCTTGCTATATGTTGGTGAGCAATGGAATAATGCAGGGGTTTCTGTCCTGGAAAGAGTCAGGCAGGAAAAAGAGCGAAATTAAGGTATTTTGCCGGATGAAACTGACACGCAGCAATGGCGTAAGACGTGATGTTTAATCAGGCACTTAGCGGGCTGCGGGTTGCGGCCTGGACGACAGACTGGGATGTGTGGATTTTTGAATACTCTGTAGCACTTCCACCTTCAGGCGCTGGTTTTCCTTATGAAAAACAGGCCACCGACAAGATTTGCGCCTCTTTAGCCGACGACAACCGTGAGGTTGACGGCAGTGCATTAAGACACGAGGCCATCGGTTGATTCTCGTCCATGGGTAACGATGCCCGCAGCTTTATCACTCATGTGAGAATAACGAGTAAGTCACGATGAAAAGAATGTTAATTAACGCAACTCAGCAGGAGGAGTTGCGCGTTGCCCTTGTTGATGGACAACGTCTGTACGATCTGGATATCGAAAGCCCCGGACACGAGCAGAAAAAAGCCAACATCTACAAAGGTAAAATCACCCGTGTTGAACCCAGCCTCGAAGCGGCATTTGTCGATTACGGTGCTGAACGCCACGGTTTCCTCCCTCTGAAAGAAATTTCCCGCGAATACTTCCCTGCTAATTACAACGCGCATGGCCGTCCGAACATCAAAGATGTGCTGCGTGAAGGCCAGGAAGTGATCGTACAAATCGATAAAGAGGAGCGCGGTAATAAAGGGGCAGCACTGACCACCTTTATTTCGCTGGCCGGTAGCTATCTGGTGCTGATGCCCAACAACCCGCGCGCCGGCGGCATTTCCCGCCGTATCGAAGGTGACGACCGTACCGAGCTGAAAGAGGCGCTGTCAGCGCTGGAGCTGCCGGACGGCATGGGCCTGATCGTGCGTACCGCTGGCGTTGGCAAATCTGCCGAATCGCTGCAGTGGGACCTCAGCTTCCGTCTGAAGCACTGGGAAGCCATCAAAAAAGCCGCAGACAGCCGCCCGGCACCGTTCCTGATTCATCAGGAAAGTAACGTGATTGTGCGCGCCTTCCGCGACTACCTGCGTCAGGATATCGGTGAAATCCTTATCGATAACCCGAAAGTGCTGGAGCTGGCGCGTCAGCACATCGCCGCGCTCGGTCGTCCGGACTTCAGCAGCAAAATCAAACTGTACACCGGTGAAATTCCGCTGTTCAGCCACTACCAGATCGAATCGCAGATTGAATCGGCGTTCCAGCGCGAAGTGCGTCTGCCGTCCGGCGGTTCTATCGTTATCGACAGCACCGAAGCGCTGACTGCCATCGATATCAACTCCGCCCGCGCGACACGCGGTGGCGATATCGAAGAGACCGCCTTCAACACCAACCTGGAAGCCGCCGACGAGATTGCCCGTCAGCTGCGTCTGCGCGACCTCGGTGGTCTGATTGTTATCGACTTCATCGATATGACGCCTGTGCGCCATCAGCGCGCCGTGGAAAACCGTCTGCGTGAAGCGGTACGTCAGGACCGGGCGCGTATCCAGATCAGCCACATTTCACGATTTGGTCTGCTGGAGATGTCGCGTCAGCGCCTCAGCCCGTCACTGGGTGAGTCCAGCCATCACGTCTGCCCGCGCTGTAGCGGTACCGGCACCATTCGTGATAACGAATCGCTGTCGCTGTCGATCCTGCGTCTGATTGAAGAAGAAGCGCTGAAAGACAACACCAAAGAAGTGCACGCCATTGTGCCGGTTCAGGTGGCCTCTTACCTGCTGAACGAAAAACGTGAAGCGGTCAGTGCGATTGAGAAACGTCAGGGCGGCGTGCGTGCCATCATCGTGCCAAACGATCAGATGGAAACGCCGCACTACTCGGTGCTGCGCGTGCGCAAAGGTGAAGAGACGCAAACCCTCTCCTATCACCTGCCGAAACTGCATGAAGCTGAGATGGCGCTGCCTTCGGAAGAAGAGCACGCTGAGCGTCGTCGTCCGGAGCAGCCTGCACTGGCCGCCTTCGTGATGCCGGATGCACCACCGGCTCCGGTTGAAGTGAGCGAAGAGAGCCAGCCGGCAGCGGTTGACGTCAAAGCCAAACCGGCGGTCGCAGCACCCGCGACGGTCAGCACCGGTTTTGTTGCGCGCCTGCTGGGTGGCCTGAAAAAACTGTTTGCCGGTGATGCGCCCGCCGCAGCCCCTGCTGAAGAGAAGACCGAAGCGAAAACGGCTGACGGTGAGAATACGCAGCAGCGTGGTGAGCGTCGTAACAATCGCCGCAACAACAATCGCCGCGAGCGCACGCCGCGCAACGGTGAGCATGCGCAGAGCCGTGAAGGCCGTGAGCCACGTGAAGCGCGCGAGCCGCGTGAACCCCGTGAGCCTCGAGAAGCCCGCGAGCCACGCGATCAGGATAACCGCCGTAACAAGCGTCAGAATGACGCGCGCGGTGAGCGTCCGGCGCTGACTGAAGAGCAACTGCAGCAGCGTGATGAGCAGCAGCAACAGCGTCGCGAACAGCGTGCTGAGCGCCAGCGTCGTCGTCAGGAAGAGAAGCGTGCGCAGCAGGAACCACAAGTTGCTGAGCAGGTGCCTGTTGTAGATAGCGTTGATGACAGCGTTGCGCAGGAAGACGAACGCGTTCAGGTTATGCCGCGTCGCAAACAACGCCAGCTCAGTCAGCGCGTGCGCGTAGGTGACAACGCTGACGCGATGCCTGCTGAGCTGCCTGCCGCTGCCGTTACTGAAGCGGTGCAGGAAAACAGCCAGCGCGCCCAGCTGAAAGAGCAAGCCGAAACCGCTCAGGATGAGCAGGATGACAGCGAGAACCGTGACGGGGCCAACATGCCGCGCCGTTCACGTCGCTCACCGCGTCATCTGCGCGTCAGCGGTCAGCGTCGTCGTCGCTATCGTGACGAGCGTTACCCTACGCAGTCTGCGATGCCGCTGGAAACAGCAGCTGCCTCACCAGAGATGGCGTCAGGCAAAGTGTGGATCACCTATCCGGTCACGCAGACTCACGAGCACTTCACTTCTAACCAGGCGCTGAACGAAATGCCAGACTATGGCTATCAGGATGCCGCGCCGGCGGAAGAACTGCCTGTGGCTGTCGAAGCCGCTGCCGTGGCACAGCCCGAAACGCCAGCGCCAGAAGTGGTGCATCAGGCTGAACCGCAGGCGCACACTGAGGTGCCGGTGGTGAATACTGATGACCTGACGCCAGTGGCGGCACCGGTTGATCACCAGCCAGCAGTGATTTCCGCAGCCGATGAAGCAGTTGCACAGGAAACCGCAGCAGAAGCGCAACCGGCTGTTACGCCTGCCGAAGAGACGCCGCCAGTGGTTACCGAAGTGGTTACCGAAGCGGTTAGCGCAGCGGAACAGGCTCCGATCGAGGTGTCACCCGCGGTTGAAGCGCAGGTAGAAGAAGTGCTGTCCGCGCCGGTAGCGGCCGAAGCACCAGTCGCGCCGGTCACCGAACCGCACGCACCGGTTGCCGCCCGTGATACCGGGGTCAGCCATGCTGAGACCCGCTTTAAGCATCACGCTACGGCGCCGATGACCAAAGCACCGGCACCGGCATGGGAACCTGAGCCCGTGCGCCACAGTGACTGGGTCCGTCCGGCCTTCAACTTTGAAGGACGCGGTTCAGCCGGTGGTCACAGTGCCACGCATCAGGCTACCGCACCGGCTACCCGTCCGGAAAGCGCGTAAGTCTCTGCTGTAGAACATTACCGTATCCAAACCCCGGCTGGTCCGGGGTTTTTTATTGCCCGCATTCTCCCCTCCCACCTGACTGAACACTCTGAATAAAAGCCAAAAAAAATCCCACGGCCCTCGCAGGCAGTGGGAAAAACTAAGCGTACCCGGTTTAAGTACGCTCAAACAGTCAGGTTTATTTATTCATCTGGAACAACGACATCTTCGACATATCGCTGAAGGTGGTGTACGACGCCTGCAGTAGCTGCTGCTGCATGGTGTAGGTAGAAATGGCTTCGGTGTAATCGACGTTAACCAGCGTGCTCATCTGATCTTTCAGCGTCACCTTGCGGTCGTCACCTTTTGCATCCAGCGTATCCAGTTCGTCCAGCTGGGTACCAATTTCAGAACGCACCGCCAGCACATTGTTCAGCGAGTTGCTGAAGCCACGGTTGGCCTTGTCCATCGCCGCGCTGAAGGTCTGTTTAGTGGCATCGTCAGCGTCATTCTGCGGCACTTTCAGCGCCGCAATGGCGTCATCCAGCATATCGAACAGGTTAGTCTGGCTGGCGCTGCCATCCGGCTCCGGCTTGGCGTTGCTGGTCAGCTGGTCAAAAATTGAATTACCGGTATGGCCCACCGTCATGGTGCGTTCGCTGTCGACTTTCTGGGTGATCGCGTCGCTGCCACCGCTATAGATGATTTTACCGCTGGCATCTTCGGTGAACGGCGGCTTGTCGGACTCATAGCCGGCAAACAGGTAGCGGCCGTTCCCGTCTTTGCTGTTGGCCAGGTTGAGCAGCTGCGAGCGAATGCCCTCCAGCTGGGTAGCATAAGACGCACGGTCATCGTCACTCAGCGAGCCGTTACCGGCGCTGATCAGCGTGGATTGCGCCGACTGAATCGCCGTCGTGACATCACTCAGCGTGCTCTCTTCCAGCGACAGTCCCTGATTTGCGAACGAACGCGCCAGCGCAAACTGGCTGTCGCGCGCCTGCGTCTGCGACAGCACCACAGCGCGCGAAGCGGCGATCGGATCGTCAGACGGATTGGTCACGCGGCGACCGGTTGACAGTTGTTCACCCGCTTTCAGCCAGGAGGATTGCGCGTCAGTGACGCCGCGCACCTGCTGGTCGAAAATCATATTGGTACTGAGTCTCATCGGTCAGGCCTCCCGTATTAACCGCGAATGCTCATCAGAGCATCGAAAATGGTATTGGCGGTTTGCAGTACCTGCGCGTTCGCCATGTAAAATTGCTGATATTTGCTCAGGTTGGCGTACTCTTCGTCGAGGTTTACGCCAGAAACCGACTGCTGACGTTCGGTCAGCTGCGTCACCACGCCCTTCTGGGTGGTAGCGGCGGTTTCGAGGTTTTTGGTTTTGTTGCCGACGGTGCTCACCAGGCTGGCATAACCCTGCGCCAGCGTGGCGTTACCGTTAATCAGTTTGGCATCCTGCAGGTCCAGCAGCTTTTGCGCGTTACGGTTATCGCTGGCGCCACCCGCAGCCGAAGCTGCCGCGATCTGCGATTCACTGGTGATAGCCACTGACATGCCGCTAATCACATCCTGCACCGGTTTGACCAGGAAGCTGTCTTTGGCGTTAGCCGTTCCATTTACCGTTAATGACAGTCCGTCAAAGCTCATGGTGGTATTGCCGGCACCGTCGCTGCCCATGGTCGGCGTCACTTTCACGTTGTCCGAAAGACGCGTCACCGACCAGTTGCTGCCGTCATAGCTCACGCTGTAGTTAGAGGCTTTCATCGCCCCGGTATCGGTCCAGCTGGCACTGACGGTAGCGGCAGAGGTGTTTTTGCTGTTGGTCACCACTGTCGGGCTACCAATATTGAAGAAGTTGATGCCGGTGTTGCCTTTGCTGTCATAGCCCTGGCTGTGCACCTGGTTGAAGCTGGTGGTGAATGCCGCTGCCAGCTGCCCGAGCTGGTTCTGCGCGTTATCCAGATCCTGGGTACGGAACGCCAGCAGGCCCCCGAGCGAACCGGTGGTCAGCGTTTTTTCCGGGATCTCAACGTTACCGGCCTGCTTATCGACATAGCCCACGGTAATGCGCGACGCATCGCTGCTGGAAGGCATGGCGATCAGCGAGGTGGTTTTGCTGCCGTTGACCAGCGTGGTGTTACCCATCGAGACGATATAGTTACCGTCCTGCTGCGACACGTTAACACCGACCAGGCCATTCAGGTTATTGACCAGCTGATCGCGCTGATCGAGCAGGTCGTTAGGCGCAGAGCCGCCGCCGGTGGTCAGCTTGGCGATCTGCGTGTTGAGATCGGCAATCTGGCTGGAGTAAGTGTTGATCTGCTCGACGCTGGCTTTGATGTCCGTATTGACGCTGTTTTGCATGCTGGTCAGATACTGTGCGGTGGTCTGGAACTGGTTTACCAGTCCCTGCGCATAGCTCAGCATAGACTGGCGCGCAGAAGGATCGTCCGCGTTACTCACCACGTTCTGCACGTTAGTGAAAAAGCTCTGAATCGAGTCAGACAGGCTGGTGGTCGACGTCGACAGCAGATCATCAATATTCGAAATCTGGTTGTACTGTGAATTGACTGCGCTGTAGTTGGCGCTGTTACCGCGCAGCTGGGCGGTAATAAACTCATCGTATTCACGCTGCACGCCGGTCACGTTGACGCCGTTGCCATAATAGTTGCTGCCCTGCAGCGTGCTGTTGGCCTGCGACAGCAAAATCGTCTGGCGCGAATAACCGGCCACGGTGTAATTACTGATGTTGTTACTGGTGGTGCTTAATGCGGCCTGTGCGGCGCTCAGCCCGCTCATCGCGGAGTTAATTATGCTGGACATCTCGGTTCCTTTTTCCCGTTAACCGGGCTGGCAGTCATCAGTGCGATTGCGCGGGCCACAACGCCCGCGGCATGTGAAGGTTATCGGCGTGCTTAAGCGAAACTTGAGCAGAAAAATCAGAACAGGTCGGTGAAATCCTGGCTGTAAGCCTTAACCACTTTTTCGCCCATGTTTTTGAATTGCTGGATCATTCCTACCAGTTTCTGCGCATATTTCGGGTCAGTCGCGTAGCCGGCCGCCTGCAGCGCGCGCGCACCCTGCTCGGCGCTCGGTGCGTTCGCCACCGCCGCATAACGTGGATTACTGGAAATCAACCGGACGTAGTCGCTGAGCGCTTCGAAATAGGAGCCATAAACGCGGAAGGTGGCGCGCACTTTCTTCGCTTCACCGCCCTCGTATTCCGTGGTCATGATGTCGGTGGTTTCGCCCTTCCAGTCGCCGCTGGCTTTGATCCCGAACACGTTGTAGCTCGGCTTGCCGTCGCGCGTCAGGATCTGCCGCTGGCCCCAGCCGGACTCCAGTGCCGCCTGCGCCAGAATCAGATGGTGAGGAATGCCGCTCTGCTGGCTGGCCACTTTCGCCGGCTGCGCCAGCTGGGCGATAAACTCATTGCTGTCACCCGGCAGGCTGGCCGGCGAGACCGGCAGACGCGGCACCGCTTTGCGCACCATCTGCTCCAGCTGCGTGGGCGCCATACTGCTATAGATGAAGCTGTTATCCAGTTTCATCGGCACGGTACCGGCGCTTTCGTCCGGTGCCTGCGCTGGCTGCATCTGTTTGACAATGGTGTCGGCCAGACCCAGCCCGCGCTTGCCGATTTCCTGCGCAATCTGCTGATCGTACAGCGAGGTGTAAAGCCGCGTCTGATCGTTGCTCAGCATGCCATCCTGCGGCAGCGCTTCACGCATGCTCTTCAGCATCATCTGCACGAACATCCCTTCGACCTGCTTCGCCACCTGCAGCGCTTTGCCTTTCGGATCCACGGCAGCCTGGCGTTTCAGTTCGTTCAGCGAGCGGCTGTCATACGCCGCGTTCATCAGCGATTGCGTATCGGTCATCAGATAATTTCCAGCTTCGCGCGCAGGCAGCCCGCGCTCTCCATCGATTGCAGAATCGACATCAGCTCAATCGGTGTCGCACCCAGCGCATTCAGCGCCCGCACTACGTTGTTCAGGTTGGCACTGGCGTTAACCCGCTGCAGCGCGCCACCGCTCTGACGCAGATCGATCTGCGTTTGCGTGGTGGCAACCGTCTGACCACCGGCAAACGGCGTATCCGGCTGGCTGACGTTCTGCTGCTGATTAACCGTGACCGACAGGTTGCCCTGCGCCACCGCACAGGTGTTGAGCGTCACTTCGCGATTCATCACCACTGAACCGGTGCGCGAGTTAATGATCACTTTGGCGTCTTCCAGCGGTACCGACACGTCGATGTTCTGGATCTCCGCCAGCAGACGTACCTGCGAGCTGTTGTTTGGCGACACGCGAATTTGCACGGTACGGGCGTCCAGCGGCAGCGCTGACCCTACGCCACGGCTGTTGATGGCATCGGCGATGCGCTGCGCCATAGTGAAATCTTCGTTGTTAAGCTGCAGGTTGATGGTGTTCTGGCTGCCGAAGTTGCTCTGCAGCTCGCGCTCGACGGTGGCGCCACCGGTAATGCGGCCGCCGTTGAGCTGGTTAACCTGTACGCTGCTGCCACCGGCCGAGGCGCCCGCCCCGCCGACCAGGATGTTACCCTGCGCCAGCGCGTAAACCTGGTTATCGACGCCCTTCAGCGGCGTCATCAGCAGCGTACCGCCGCGCAAGCTTTTGGCGTTACCCAGTGAGGACACCACCACATCAACCGTCTGTCCCTGACGGGCAAACGACGGCAGTTTGGCGGTGACCATCACCGCCGCCACGTTTTTCAGCTGCATGTTGGTGCCAGCAGGCACGGTGATGCCCAGCTGCGACAGCATGTTACTCACCGTTTGCGTGGTGAACGGCGTCTGGGTGGTCTGGTCACCGGTGCCATCAAGGCCAACCACCAGACCGTAACCAATCAGCTGGTTATCGCGTACGCCCTGCACGCTGGTGAGATCGCGGATGCGATCGGCCTGCGCCATCAGGCTGCTGATGCCGAGCAACAGGCCCAGGCCCAAACGCAGCAGTGTAGTGTTTTTCATCATGACCTCTTACATCGGCGAGACGTTCAGGAAGAAGCGCTGGAACCAGCCCATGGTCTGCGCCTCATTGATATAACCGTTACCGACGTACTCAATACGTGCATCGGCGACCTGCGTTGACAGCACCGCGTTGCTGGCGCTGATGGTGCGCGGGTTCACTACGCCAGAGAAGCGAATGAATTCGGTGCCCTGGTTGATTTCAATCTGTTTCTCGCCGACCACGCGCAGGTTGCCGTTCGACAGCACCTGGTTAACGGTGACGGTGATGGTGCCGGTAAAGGTGTTGTTGGCGGTCGCGCCACCTTTGCCAGCGAAATCGTTTTTGCCGTTGGCGTCGAGCGCGGCTTTTTCGCCGCCGGCACCCACCAGTCCGGCCAGGCCGGTTGGGATGGCGCTCAGGCCAAAACTGTTGCTGCCGTCGCGGCTGGCATTGGCTGAAGAGCTTTTGCTGGCGCTGACGTTTTCCTGCAGCGTAATGGTCAGGGTGTCACCAATGTTACGTGGACGACGATCCTCAAACAGCGGCTGATAGCCGTAGTTGAGCGGCGCCACGCCCTGAAAAATGGAACCGTTCACCACCGGCGGTGCGGATGGCGTCGGCTCAGCCGTCGTCGCACCCTGTACCAGTGGCGTGCGCGGCACCAGCGCACAACCGTTAAGGGTCAGTAGCAGCGTGGCTACTAACCAATGCCCAGGCTTGAGAATCACTTGCTTCGCCACGGAGTTCTGACCTTTTTCATGTTCTTAATCGGGCCAGACGCGCTGGCCCAACGATCCCGGCATTACAGCTGGGTTAACTTCTGCAGCATCTGATCGGAGGTGCTGATCGCTTTGCTGTTGATCTCATAAGCGCGCTGCGTCTGGATCATGGTCACCAGCTCTTCCGCCACGTTGACGTTGGAGGTTTCCACGTAACCCTGATACAGCAGACCGGCCCCGTTCTGGCCCGGCGTGCTTTCGGTCGGCGCACCGGAGGCCTGGGTTTCCTGATAGAGGTTTTCCCCGACGCTATCCAGTCCGGCATCGTTCATGAAGGTGCTGAGTGTCAGCTGGCCAACCTGCGCCGGCTGCGTCTGCCCCTGCTGTGTCACCGTCACCACGCCGTCACGCGCAATGGTGATGCTGGTGGCATTCGCCGGAATAGTAATGCCTGGCTGCACCGGGAAACCGGCGTTGGTCACCAGCTGGCCGTTCTGGTCCACCTGGAAAGAGCCGTCGCGGGTATACGCCGACGTACCGTCCGGCATCTGCACCTGAAAATAGCCCTGACCGTTGATCGCCACATCTTTTGAGTTGCTGGTCTGCGACAGGTTGCCCTGATTGTGCAGACGTTCGGTGGTCACCGGACGCACACCGGTACCGATCTGCAGGCCCGACGGCAGCGTGGTCTGTTCTGACGACTGCGCACCCGGCTGACGCAGGGTCTGGTACATCAGGTCTTCGAACACCGCGCGTGAACGCTTAAAGCCGTTGGTGCTGACGTTCGCCAGGTTGTTGGCGATGACGTCCATGTTGGTCTGCTGTGCGTCAAGACCGGTTTTCGCGATCCATAAAGAACGAATCATTGTGTTTTCCTTAAGCCTTAGCTGCTCATATTGAGCAGCTGATTAGCCCGCTGTTCGTTTTCATCGACGTTGGAGATCACTTTCATCTGCATCTCGAAACGTCGGGCGTTGGCGATCATGTCGACCATGGTTTCCACGGGCTTCACGTTGCTGCCCTCCAGCACGCCCGGCATCACCTGCACGGTCGCGTCATTCGGCAGCGCCGCGCCGCGCTGTGCCTGAGTGGCGGCGTTGGGACGGAACATGCCGTCATCACCGCGCGTCAGTTCCTGGCCTGTGGCACGTACCAGCTTCAGCCGTCCGAGCTGCACCGTGGCGTTCGGCGCGTCACCGGCGTTAAGCGCGGTGATGGAGCCGTCGGCGGCAATGGTCAGTTGCGCGCCCTGCGGCACGGCAATCGGACCGCCATCGCCCATCACGGGATTGCCCTGAATGGTCAGCTGGCCGGTCGGGCTGATCTGCATGTTACCGTTGCGGGTATAAGCTTCGCTGCCGTCAGCGGTACGCACCGCCAGCCAGCCATCCTGCTGCACCGCCACATCGAGCGGACGCTCGGTATAATCGAGCGAGCCCTGCGACATATCGGCCCCCGGTGTGGAAGCGGCGACCAGCGTACGTGTTGGCAGCGACCAGCCGTTGACCGGCACCGCGCGCAGCGCATTGAGCTGAGCGCGAAAGCCCGGCGTCGAGGCGTTGGCGAGGTTGCTGGCGGTGACAGACTGTTGCTCCATCGTCTGACTGGCCGCGCCCATCGCGGTATATATTGCGTGATCCATAAAGCAATCCCGTTAGCGTATTAACGAAGGTTGACCAGGGTGTTAAGAATCTGGTCCTGCGTTTTGATGGTCTGGCTGTTGGCCTGATAGTTACGCTGGGCAACGATCATATTCACCAGCTCTTTACTCAGGTCGACGTTGGACGCTTCCAGCGCGCCGGAGGTCAGGTTGCCGTAGGTACCGGTGCCTGCCAGACCGACTGCCGCCTGGCCCGAGGAGTTGGTTGCCGACCAGACGTTATCGCCCTCGGACTTCAGCCCTTCCGGGTTAGAGAAACTCGCCAGCACAATCTGACCCAGCAGCTGGGTTTTCTGGTTGGAGTAAGTCCCGGTGATGGTGCCGTCATCGTTGATGGTGTAGCTGGTCAGATCGCCCGGTGCATAGCCATCCTGGGTTGGGTTACCGAAGTTGGTTTTGCCGGTGTTCTGCTGCAGGCTGCCGAGCACGCTGAGGCTGACCGCCTGGTTGGCCGCGGCACCGTTCGCCCCCTGAATGGTCAGCGCCACTGTGCTGGCCGAGGTCAGGTTACCGCTGGTATCGAATACCATGTTGAAGTTACCGGCAGCCTGACCGGTGGTGGAATCAATCGCGTGCACCGTCCAGTTGTTGTCGGCCGTTTTGACGTAGTACAGATCCAGCGCGTGGTCGTTACCCTGCGAGTCGTACACGGTCACGGTGCTTTTCGCGTTGTAAGTATCCACGTTGGTTGCCGTGAACGCACCGCCGGTTGGCACCGCATCGGTTGAGTTCAGGTTGGATACCATGGTGGCGGTAGTGGTGGCGCGCGCCGACATCTGGGTGGTCGGAATGCTCAGCGCGACCGGGTTGGCACCGGCCTGAATGGTTGGCGGAGTGCCGTTAGCCGGATAGCCGGTTACGGTCAGGCCCTGGGTGTTCACCAGGTTACGGTTTTCGTCCAGCGTGAACTGGCCGTTGCGCGAATAGAACACGCCGCCGCTGGCGTCGGTCAGACGGAAGAAACCGTTGCCGCTCAGCGCCACGTCCAGCCCACGGCTGGTGGAAGTGGTGGTGCCGTCGTTAAAGTTCTGAATCACCGCTGCGACTTTGGTACCCATACCAACGTTCGAACCGGCGAACATATCGGCAAACGCGATGGTGCTGGATTTAAAGCCGGCCGTCGCCGAGTTGGCGATGTTGTTACCAATAACGTCGAGGTTGCTGGAGGCAGCGCCCAGGCCGCTCACCGCTTGTGAAAATGACATGCTATTTCTCCTGCTAAGAGGTTAGTCAGAGAATCTGACGAATTTCATCGAGGGTCGCGGAGCCCATGGTGCCGAGATCCAGTTTTGCGGTGTTATTCACGGTGCTGACGCCGTTGACATAGGCGTAGTTCAGCGGCTGTGCCACCAGTTGGGTGCTGCCATTGCTGGCGGCGAGTGAAACCGTATATTTGCCGTCCGGTGCGGCGCTGCCATCGTCCATCTTGCCGTCCCACGAGAAGGTGTGAACGCCGGCGCTGAGACCGCCGAGATCGATAGAGCGCACTACGCTGCCGTTGCCATCTTTGATGGTGACGCTGGTGGCGGTCGACGCGGTGCCCAGCTCCACGCCAAACGGCGTGCTGGTGCCGCTGCCGACCAGCACCTGGCTGCCCTTCACCATCACGCCATGGCCGATCAGCGTTGAGCTCTGCAGCGACTGGCTGGTGCTGATCTGACCGGAGATCGATCCCAGCGTGGTATTGAGTTTTTCAATGCCGCTCAGGGTGTTGATCTGCGTCAGCTGGGTTGTCAGCTGACTGTTGTCCATCGGGTTAGTCGGGTCCTGATTTTTCAGCTGCGTCACCAGCATGTTCAGGAACTGGTTTTGCAGATCCTGCGCGCTGTTGCCGCTGCCGGTGCTGCTGCTGGAGCTGAGGACCGTGGGGTCGAGGTTGTCTTTAATCCCTACTGCAAGGCTCATAATGCGTCTCCGTTACTGACCCATGGTGAGGGTTTTCATCATCATTGACTTCACCGTGTTCAGCACTTCGACGTTGGCCTGATAGCTGCGCGACGCGGACATGGTGTTAACGGTTTCGGCGACCACGTCGACGTTAGGCATTTTGACGTAGCCTTTCTGGTCAGCCAGCGGATTACCCGGGTCATACACCAGTTTGGCGGGCGTCGGGTCGTTCACGACACCGGCTACTTTGACGCCGCCGGTGGCCGCGCCCTGAGCGGCATCGGTCTGGAAAATCACCTGCTTCGCCACGTACGGCTGGCCGTCCGGCCCGGTGACGCTGTCGGCGTTGGCCAGGTTACTGGCGCTGACGTTGAGCCGCTGTGACTGTGCGGTCATCGCAGAACCGGCGATATCAAAGATATTCAGCAATGCCATGATTATTGCCCCTGCAGTACGTTCATCATGCCTTTGATCTGGCTACTGATGAGGGTGAGATCGGTTTGGTATTTCAGGCTGTTATCCGCAAACTGCGTACGCTCGCGATCCATATCCACGGTGTTACCATCCGCGGCAGGCTGATCGGGAATGCGGTACAGCAGATCCAGTGCGGGCTGTGAGTTGGTCTGCGCTTCAATGTGACGTGATGACGTGACATTGAGCGCCAGGCTGCTGCCTTCGGCACGGCCGTTCTGCATCACCTTGCTCAGCTGGCTGGCAAAGTCGATATCCCGCGCCTGGTAGCCCGGGGTATCGGCGTTGGCAATGTTTGACGCCAGGATTTCCTGACGCTGAGCACGCAGGTTTAACGCTTCTGTACCAAATCGCAGCGCGGCATCGAGTTTGTCGAGCATGCTTCCTCCGCGAATGAGAATTTCGAGCTGACAGCTTAATGGGACAAAAGCAAGGGCTATCGTCTGAATAGCAGCAAAAATCGTGGCTATTTTTCACCTTGAATTTTTGGTGCGCGGAGTAGACTCAGTGCCATCTTTTCGACAGGAGGCGTTGATGCGTACAACTTCTTCCCTGCTGGCCCTGCTGTGGCTGGCCTTCGCGACGCCCGGCTATGCCGCCGATCTCAGCGCGCAGCTGACTCAGTTCTTTCAGGCGCGCGATCCGCAGCACGCCGCTGGTATGACCGTGGTGGTCCGCACGCCGCAGACGCAGTGGCCTGCCTGCGACACACCGCAGCTGCTGCTGCCGGGTAACAGCCGTCAGTGGGGCAATCTGAGCATCGCCGCCAGCTGCGGCCAGAATCGTCGCTATCTGCAGGTGCAGGTGCAGGTCACCGGTGAGTATCTGGTGGCCAATCGTCAGCTGGCGCGTGGCAGCAACGTCAGCGCCAGTGATTTCCGCCTGGAGAGTGGCCGGCTGGATACGCTGCCGGCGCGCGCGCTGCTCAGCAGCAGCAATCTGGCGGACGCCATTGCCCTGCGTGACATTGCGCCAGGCCAGCCGGTGACGGCCACCATGCTGCGCCAGCCGTGGCGGGTAAAAGCCGGTCAGAATGTGATGGTGATCGCCAGCGGTAACGGCTTTAATGCCAGCAGTGAAGGACGCGCCTTAAACAACGCCAGCGCGGCGCAGACGGTGCGCGTGCGCATGAGCAATGGCCAGGTGGTGAGCGGTCGCGTCAGCGAGGATGGGAATATTCTGATATCGCTATAAAGCGTTAAAGAACGCTGTTGTTCTGCCGATAGAGATATCAACAATGATATTACCCTATGCTGACTCAGTTGGCTGATCCCCAACTGACCCTAACAGGAGCCACACCATGAGTATCGACAGAACGCAGCCTTTAAAACCGGTGAGCACTGTACAGACCCGTGACACCAGCGACAACCAGGCGAAAGTGCGTCAGAACAGCGCGCCCGCCACCAGCACCAGCCAGAACGGTGCGGAAGTGACGCTGAGTCCCGCTCAGGCGCAGCTGATGCAGCCGGGCAGCAAAGATATTAACACAGCGCGCGTTGAGCAGCTGAAGACCGCCATTCGTAATGGTGAACTGAAAATGGATACCGGTAAGATCGCCGACGCGCTGATCGCCGATACCAGGGCGTTTTTAGAGGGTAAATAGTCCCGATGGATAATCTGCTGACCACGTTAGATAAAATGCAGGATGTGCTGAGTTCGCTTAACGTCGTGATGGATGAAGAGCAACAGCAGCTGTCTGCCGGACGGATTAATGGCAACCTGCTGCAGCGCATTACAGAAGATAAAAGCGCGCTGCTGACCACGTTGAATTATCTGGACGAGATGCGCCGCAAAACCGAGCTGTCGCTGGGTACCAAAGCGCCTTATCGTGGTCACAGTGATATCGCACGCCGCTGGCACAGTATTCAGCAACACACCCAGCGTCTGCGCGACGCCAATCAGCACAACGGCATGCTGTTGCAGCATCAGATGACCTTTACCGAACAGGCACTTTCGGTGCTGAAACCGCACCAGACCCAGTCCTTCTACGGCCCGGACGGTCGCGGTTTAGGCCAGGCCACGCTGAGCCGCAAAGGCTAAACGCAGCCGTGCTGCGGGTCCGCTGAATCAGGGTCGCCACGCCGGGCGACCCTTTTTTATTGTGCGCTCACACCGCCGTGCGGCGGGCAAAATCGCGCGGGCGGAAACCCAGTAAACCGAGCATCACGAAGTAAGCGCCGCCGCCAATGGCGCACACCGCCGCCAGCCGCAGTAGCCGCCACCACATCTGCCCCTCTTCCCACGCCGGCATCACCTGCAGAATGCCCAGCAGCGCAGCAGCCATCACCGCCACGGCGACCAGCAGACGCAGCAGGAAACCGTGCCAGCCCGGCTGCGGCTGAAAGATTTGCTGTTTGCGCAGCTGCCAGTAGAGCAGCGCCGCATTCAGGCAGGCCGCCAGACCAATCGACAGCGACAGACCGGCGTGCTTCAGCGGGCCAATAAACGCCAGGTTCATCAGCTGGGTCATGATCAAGGTGGCGATAGCAATCTTTACCGGCGTTTTGATGTCCTGCCGCGAATAGAAGCCCGGCGCCAGCACTTTCACCACGATCAGCCCCATCAGCCCAACCGAATAGGCAATCAGCGCGCGCTGGGTCATCGCCGCATCAAAAGCGGTAAATTTGCCGTACTGGAACAGCGCCACGGTGAGCGGACCGGAAAGAATGCCCAGCGCAACCGCGCTCGGCAGCGCCAGCAGGAAGCACAGACGCAGGCCCCAGTCCATCAGACGGGAATATTCATCGTGGTTGCCGCTGGCAAAACTCTTCGCCAGCGACGGCAGCAGGATGGTGCCGAGCGCCACGCCCAGCACGCCAGAGGGAAACTCCATCAGACGATCGGCGTAGTACATCCACGACACCGAGCCGGAGACCAGAAACGAGGCGAAAATGGTATTGATGATCAGCGAGATCTGGCTCACCGATACGCCGAGAATCGCCGGGCCCATCTGGCGCATCACCCGCCACACGCCGGCATCGCGCAGGTTGACGCGCGGCAGTACCAGCATGCCAATCTTTTTCAGGTGCGGCAGTTGATAAAACAGCTGCAGCAGCCCGCCCACCACCACTGCCCACGCCAGCGCCATCACCGGCGGATGGAAGTGCGGTGCGGCAAACAGCGCAAAGCCAATCATGCTGATATTCAGCAGCGTGGGCGCGAACGCCGGGACGGAGAAGCGGTTCCAGGTGTTGAGAATCGCCCCGGCCAGCGACGCCAGCGAGATCAGCAGAATATAAGGAAAGGTGACGCGCAGCAGCGAACTGGTTAAGGCGAACTTGTCGGCGGTATCGGCAAAACCCGGCGCCGTTACCACGATTACCCAGGGCGCAGCGACCATGCCCAGCACCGTCACCACCGCCAGCACCAGCGTCAGCAGGCCTGATACATAGGCAACAAACACCCGCGTGGCGTCTTCGCCCTGCTTGCTTTTATATTCGGCAAGAATTGGCACGAAGGCCTGTGAAAAGGCGCCTTCGGCGAAAATACGGCGCAGCAGATTGGGCAGTTTGAACGCCACGAAAAAGGCATCGGTGGCCATGCCAGCCCCGAAAACGCGCGCCACAATGGCGTCGCGGGCAAAGCCCAGCACGCGGGAAAACAGGGTCATCGAACTGACCGCAGCCAGCGATTTCAGCAAATTCATAATGAGTGGCGCATCCTGAAAAGTGTCGGATAAATGAGCAACTTAGCGCGGACATCCTGCGATGTCCGGCGATAGTCTACTGCTGCGGTGGGAAATGACCAGCATTGAGTGTTACAAGGGATTATTCCTGTACGGCGTCGCGCCACAGTTTTTCCACCAGACGCTGCGCCGCCAGCGCCTGTTCACCGCTGGTTTCAGGCATCGTCTGATTTTCCACGCACTGGATAAAATGGTGTGCCGCACCGCTGAAGCCACGCTGGGTCAGATGACTTTGCCACGCCGGCGGGGCATCACTGCGCAGGCCGCTAAGCGTCTCTTCACGCCAGTCGCGCATCTCATTAATTTCGATGTAACGCCCGTCGCAGATGGCGCTGACCACTTCACGCTGCGTGCCCGCGCGGCGATGCATACTGGTGGTAATTTGCAGCGATCCGGCCGAGAAATGGTGCTCGCCGTAGAGCATTGCGCCGTCATCATGGGTGTCGATATGGCCGAACTCCAGCCTGAGCTTGCCGCCGGCCAGCCACAGCGCGGTATCGACCACGTGCAGATAGTCATCCAGCAGGGTAAAGCGCAGGTCGTGCGGGCCGACGCTGTCTGCCCGGTGTTTCTCAATGCGCAGCGAGGACGCGCCCGGCAGCTGCGCTTTCAGCTGCTGGTAGCGCGGTGCAAAGCGCCGGTTGAAGGCCACCATCAGTTTGCGTTTGCGCTTTTCCGCCAGCGCCACCAGCGTCTCGGCCTGCTGCAGCGTTTCGGCCAGCGGCTTATCGACACAAACATCTTTACCGGCCAGCATCAGCGCCTGCACTACCTCAAAATGGCTGGCGGTGCTGCTGTGCACAAACACCGCATCGCTGGCCGCCGCCAGCGCATCCAGCTGACTAAAATAAGGAATACGGTAACTGTCGCAGATCGGCTGCGCCCGCGCCTGGCTGGGCGAGAACGCGCCGACCAGCTGCCAGCCGCTGGCCTGCGCCAGCACCGGCAGCCAGGCTTTCTGCGCGATACCGCCAAGCCCCACCACACCAATACGCAGCGTCATTTCACGCCTCCCGCTGCAGCAGTTGCTGCAGCTGAGCATCAAGGCGCGCCACCTGCGCTTCCAGCTGAGCAACGCGCACGGCCAGATCTTCAGGTTCAGGCGACGCTGTGTGGCTCGCGGGTAGCTCATCCACCACCTCGCCGCCAAACAGGTGCATATAGCGGCTTTCACGCTTGCCCGGCTCGCGCGCCAGACGCACCACCATCGGGCCGTCGTCGCGCGTCGTCAGCCCCTCGAGCGTGCGTTCCACCTCGGCCATGTCCTGAAACTCATGCAGACGACCACTGCGGGTACGCAGTTCGCCCGGCGTCTGCGCGCCGCGCAGGAACAGTAGCGTCAGCACCGCCACTTCGGCGGCATTCAGCTGCAGATTGCCAAACGCCGAGTTGCAGAAACGCTGTTCATATTTGCTGACACGCTGACCGAAACCGCTGTTAGCGGTGACCAGATGCTTTTTCACCAGCTCATCGAGCTGAGCCTGCACCTCGCTTTCGCTCAGGTTCATTACCGGCTCACGGTTAGATTTCTGATTACAGGCGGTGACCACGCCATTGAGGGATAACGGATATTGATCCGGCGTGGTGACCTGCTTCTCCAGCAGGCAGCCGATCACGCGCAATGCCTGCGCGGAGAGAGCCATCTTCATTACGTGTTCCTTTTATTATTGTCCGCGACGATCCGGGTTCCATTCGCGCCAGGTAAGCGCCGTCAGCACATGATCCTGCCAGCGACCATCAATCAGTAAATAGTCTTTGGCGTAGCCCTCTTTTTCAAAGCCGAGGCGCGCCAGCAAATCACCGCTGCGCTGATTGTGCGGCATATAGTTGGCCATGATGCGATGAATGCGCTGCTGGCGCTGCATATAGCGAATCGCCGCCTGCAGCGCCTCAAACATCATGCCCTGCCCCTGCCACTTCTCTCCCAGCGAGTAGCCGAGATAACAGGCATGAAACGATCCGCGCAGCACATTGCTGAAGTTGGCGACGCCGCGCACTTCATGCTCTTCCGGGTCCATCAGCACAAAATAGAACGCGGAGCCCTGTTTATGCATGTCGGCAATTAAACCCAGGCGCGCCTGCCAGCCAGAGGGATAACAGTGGCTCTCATCGCGCACCGGTTCCCAGGGTTTAAGAAAGGCGCGGTTTTCGGCGTAGTAATCCGCCAGACGCCAGGCATCGCGTTCATGTACTAAACGCACCACCAGACGATCGGTGGTAAGCCGCACGCGCGGGCCAGCAGAGCGATAGCCAAACATCATGACTCCTGAAATCCATAACGAAAGAAAGATGTACGCCAGCGGCGTTACTTCTCACTATAACCGTCACCCCGGCTGCGGTAAAACCCCGCGCATCGCTCACGGCAATTGATTCCGATTAAGGATTAATTTCTCTTCAGGCTGGATAAAAAAATATCATCCTGAAAACGCTATTTTTCCCGCCGGAGCAGGCAGAAAATAGACCAACTGGTCACTTTTCCTTCTCACTTGCTCAGGATTCAGCATGTCACGGGTTGCGCGGGCACGACGCCTTGGAAAAACGTTTCTGTTAGTCGATAACATGCTGGTGGTAATGGGATTCTTTGTGGTGTTTCCCCTGATCTCCATTCACTTTGTGGAACAGCTTGGCTGGGCCGCGCTGCTGGTGGGCATTGCGCTCGGCCTGCGTCAGCTGGTGCAGCAGGGGCTTGGCATCTTCGGTGGGGCGATTGCTGACCGCTTTGGCGCGCGGCCGCTGATCGTTACCGGCATGCTGATGCGTGCCGCCGGTTTCGCCTGTATGGCGCTGGCGCATCAGCCGTGGCTGCTGTGGCTGGCCTGCCTGCTGTCCGGACTGGGCGGCACGCTGTTCGATCCGCCACGCAGCGCGCTGGTGGTGAAACTGGTGCGGGCACGCGAGCGCGGGCGCTTCTTTTCGCTGCTGATGATGCAGGACAGCGCCGGCGCGGTGCTGGGCGCGCTGATTGGCAGCTGGCTGCTGGCGTGGGATTTCCGTCTGGTGTGCTGGGTCGGTGCGGCGGTGTTTGTCGTCGCCGCCATCTTTAACGCCGTGTGGCTGCCAGCATGGCGCATCTCTACGGAGCGTATCGCCATGCGCGAGGGAATGCAGCGCGTGTGGCGCGACCGCCGTTTCCGCCTGTATGTCTTTACCCTGACCGGCTATTACATTCTCGCCGTGCAGGTGATGCTGATGCTGCCGGTCATGGTCAATCAGGTGGCGGGCGCACCGGCGGCGGTGAAGTGGATGTACGCGATTGAAGCACTGCTGTCACTCAGCCTGCTCTATCCGCTGGCGCGCTGGAGTGAAAAGCGCTTCCGCCTGGAAACACGCCTGATGGCCGGACTGTTTCTGATGACCTTCAGCCTGCTGCCGGTTGGCATGACCGATTCGCTGCCGTCGCTGTTTTTGCTGATCGCCGTCTTCTATCTCGGATCGATCATCGCTGAACCGGCGCGTGAAACCCTGAGTGCGTCCCTGGCCAGCGCCCGGGCACGCGGCAGCTACATGGGGTTCAGCCGGCTCGGCCTGGCGATTGGCGGGCTGATTGGTTACTCCGGTGGCGGCTGGATGTTCGATATGGGCCAGCAGCTGGCCCTGCCGGAGCTGCCGTGGATGCTGCTCAGCACCGTCGGCATGATCACGCTGCTGGCGCTGTGGTGGCAGTTCCAGCCGCGCCAGGTGGCACCGGCGATCTTCAGCAGCTAGTTTGCCGGTTCAGGCGTTCTCTTCCATACTTCCCGCACGTCCGGAAAAAGGGTGACCTCCGTCACCCTGAGAATCACAGGAGAAACGGGATGAAACTTTACATCTACGATCACTGCCCTTTCTGCGTCAAAGCACGCATGATATTTGGCCTGAAAAACCTGCCGGTTGAGCTGATTGTGATGCTCAATGATGATGAAGCAACGCCGAAAAAGCTGATTGGCCAGAAAATGGCGCCGATTCTGCAAAAAGCCGATGGCAGTGCGATGCCGGAGAGCATGGATATCGTGCGCTTTGTCGATAATCAGGATCGCCAGCCGCTG
The DNA here is from genome assembly GCF_030024295.1 of Pantoea sp. Pa-EAmG. Lineage (NCBI taxonomy): Bacteria > Pseudomonadati > Pseudomonadota > Gammaproteobacteria > Enterobacterales > Erwiniaceae > Pantoea > Pantoea sp. Pa-EAmG. The sequence goes on along the minus strand of NZ_JASEWO010000026.1, from coordinate 8,745 downwards.
CTGACCGGCAAGCAAAATCCCGCCATCGCCGACTGGCTGCGACGGGTCAATGGCTACATCAACAAGCTGCTGCTGCCGCGCATCGCCGAGGCCGCGTTTGCTGAATTTGCCACCCCCGAAGCGCGTGATTACTTCCGCGAAAAGAAACAGGCCAGCCTCGGTGACTTTGCCGAACTGCGTAAGCATGCCCCGGGTTTCATCAAAAATATCAGCGATGATTTGCGCCAGCTGGATAAATTGATTGTTAAACCCAATGCGGTAAACGGCGAGTTGTCTGAGGATGACATTCATCTGTTTCCGCTGCTGCGCTCGCTGACGCTGGTTTCCGGTATCGAATGGCCGAGCCGTGTCGCCGACTACCGCGATAATATGGCGAAACAGACGCAGGTGAATCTGCTGTCGTCGATTGCGGCCTGATGGCGCTGTGATGAGAAGCGCGCGGCTGCGTTTCTCATCTCTCTCCTGGTGACACCTGGCCCTGAATCAGGCAGGCTTAAGGCTGTTTGGCCGTATCAACCAGGAAGAAGAAATGATGAAGAAGGCGTTTCCCGGGCTGTTTGCCCTGTTTTTTGCCGTGCTGCTCAGCGGCTGTAACCAATTGACGCAATACACCATCAGCGAGCAGGAAGTGAATCAGGCGCTGCAAAAGCGCAACAACTACGAGAAAGACATCGGCGTGTCCGGGCTGGTGAATGCCCATATTGTACTGACCGACCTGAGCAGCCAGATTGGCCGTGAAGAACCCGGCAAAGTGACGCTGTCTGGTAAAGCCAACATCAACGTCAGCTCGCTGTTTGGTCCGCAGCAGGCCGAAATGCAGCTGAAGATGAAAGCGCAACCGGTGTACAATGCGCAGCAGGGCGCAATCTATCTGCAGGACCTCGAAATCGTCGACGCGCAGGTGCAACCTGAGAAGATGGCGTCGATCATGAAAACCCTTACGCCGTATCTGAACGAATCCCTCAAGCGCTATTTCAATGAAAAACCCGCCTACGTGCTGAGTGCCGACCGTAGCAAAGGCGAGGCGCTGGCGAAGAAACTGGCTAAAGGGCTGGAAGTGAAGCCTGGCCAGCTGGTGATTCCGTTTACCGATTAACGTTGCAAGGGGCCGTTCTCAGTGGCGGCCCTGCATAGCGTGGCAGGATGCCGACATGATTCTGCCCGCGCCTGCCACGCTGCTACGCAATTTGCCGCGCCTGCGGTTATTTCTCTCCCGCACTGCAAAATCCCGTGCAAACGGTTGCCCGCCCCCTTATGATTAGTCCCCGGCCTAAACGAGCCATTTCGTTTTCACCTCAGCCGGAGCCTTTTTGAATGACAGCCCAACCCCAGCAAATCACGATTCGCCGCCCTGACGACTGGCACATCCACCTGCGCGATGGCGCGATGCTCAATGCAGTGCTGCCCTATACCAGCGCGGTGAATGGTCGTGCGATTGTCATGCCAAATCTGGTTCCGCCGGTCACCAGCGTTGCGGCTGCCGAAGCGTATCGCGCACGCATCATGGCGGCGCTGCCTGCTGGGCATCACTTCACGCCGCTGATGACCTGTTACCTCACCGATTCGCTTGATGCGGATGAAATCGAACGCGGCTTCCGCAGCGGTATTTTTACGGCGGCTAAACTCTATCCGGCACACGCCACCACCAACTCCAGCCATGGCGTCACCAACATTGTCTCAATTGCCAGCGTGCTGGAGCGCATGCAGGAAATCGGTATGCCGATGCTGGTGCACGGCGAAGTCACCGATGCGCACATTGATATCTTCGATCGTGAAGCGCGCTTCATCGAAACCGTGCTGCAGCCGCTGCGCCAGCAGTTCCCGGGCCTGAAAGTGGTGATGGAACACATCACCACGAAGGAAGCTGCGGAGTATGTAGCCGCCGGTAACGAACTGCTTGGCGCGACCATTACGCCGCAGCATCTGATGTTCAACCGCAACCACATGCTGGTGGGCGGCGTGCGCCCGCATCTCTACTGTCTGCCCATTCTGAAGCGCAACATTCATCAGGAAGCGCTGCGTAACCTGGTGGCAAGCGGCAACCGGCGTGTCTTCCTGGGCACTGACACGGCACCGCACCTGCGCCATCTGAAAGAAGCCAGCTGCGGCTGTGCCGGCGTATTTAATGCGCCGACGTCGCTGCCCGCTTATCTGACCGTGTTTGAAGAGCTTGGCGCACTGGAGCATTTTGAAGCCTTCTGCTCTGAGAACGGCCCCAGGTTCTACGGCCTGCCGCTCAACGACGGTACCCTGACGCTGGTGCGTGAGCCGTGGACGGTGCAGGAGAGCATCACGGTCGCTGACGATACGCTGGTTCCATTCCTCGCCGGTGAAACCCTTAACTGGCGCATCAAAGAATAATTATCTGCCGCTTGCCTTCGGGAATTTTATACTGTACAAATAACCAGTATATTATCCCGGAGGCGTTTATGCGTGTTGAAATTACCGTAGCAAAGACTCAGCCCCTTCCCGCCGGTGCACTGGATGCACTGAGCGCTGAACTCACTCGCCGTATCTCCCGCGATTTTCCCGACGACAATCATCACGTCAAAGTGCGCTATGCCGGTGGTAACCAGCTCAACGTGTTTGGCGGCTGTAAAGAATCACGCGACCGCATCAGCGATATTTTGCAGGAAACCTGGGAAAGCGCTGACGACTGGTTTATTACCGATTAACTGCCACTGTGCCGTTTTTGCCGGGCCCGCCGCCCGGCTTTTTTGTTTTTATTTCCCGCTCGCCAGAAAAACCCGCGCCAGCTAGACTCTGATTAAACGATGTCCTATTCTTGCCTCGTCGTGCTTACAGGAGGTGTGTTGCACATGACTACTGAAAAACCAGAAGAGGCGATGACGTTTGGGGAATTACTGGCCTTCATTGCTGAACAGCAACGCCGTTTGACCGTGCTGGAAAATGCCTTTGCTACGCTGACCTTCTGTCTGGACGATCGCGCCAGCCAGCTGCTGGCTCACAATCTGACGCTCGAAGCGCAAAACCAGAATCATGACGCTCAGTTACAGCAGCATTTTGCCCGGCTGGCGGACGAGATCCATCGACGCAAAGGGCAGTTGCCTGCCGAGTCGCAGGGATAATTTCAGATTTTTACCCTGGCGTTCAGCCCGTTAAAGTTTTAATGCTGAGATGCCGATAATCGGTATGACGACACGTTGCGCTGCGACAATAAATACCCAGCTGCGTAAGGCGTTTATTTATTCGTTGAAAACCGGCTTTTGGCTGCTTTTATTTTGCTGTGTTTTTAGTCACCACACTTTTTAACTACTGTACTGTTAATTCCATGTTATAATTATCTCGCTAGTGCAAGATACAGACGCATTGAACCTCGAAAGCACTTCGTTTAACGAGTAATAAGGAGGTTATAATGGACAGAAGTAAAGACGTCATCCAGACCCATCCGCTGGTGGGATGGGATATCAGCACCGTTGACAGCTATGACGCCATGATGATCCGCCTGCACTCGCTATCATCGCAGGATCAGAAAGAAGAAGAAGCTGACGTGGGGCCCACCTACTGGCTGACTACCGATGTAGCCAGACAGTTCATCTCGATACTCGAAGCTGGCATTGCAAAGATAGAGTCCACAGAGCAATACCTTCGCGATAATCAAAAGCACTAATTTCTTATCTTCGCGTGAAAGGGCACCCAACAGGGTGCCTTTTTCATGGGCGCTCTCTTTTGGTATGCTGTTGAAAATTTTCGCCGTTTTGCAGGAGTGATGGGGTTATGGTTTATGATCTGATTGTGGTGGGCAGTGGATCGGTCGGGGCAGCCGCCGGTTTTTATGCCACTCAGGCTGGCTTATCCGTACTGATGATTGATAGTGCCCACCCGCCACACAATCAAGGCACGCACCATGGTGAAACTCGCTTGATCCGTCATGCGTATGGTGAAGGTGAACGTTATGTCCCTTTGGTGTTACGTGCGCAAACTCTGTGGGACGAGCTGGAACAGCAGAGCGGTGAACGCATTATGCATCGCAGCGGTATTCTTAACCTTGCGCCCATCACTTCTTCGTTTATCCAGAACGTCATCGACAGCGCGAAAGCGTTTCAACTGGACGTAAAAGTGCTGCAGGCTGATGAGGTGCGCAAGCGCTGGCCGCAGGTTAGCGTACCAGACGGATACATTGGCGTATTTGAACCTCATTCCGGCTTCCTCAAATGTGAACAGGCCGTGCGCAGTTGGGTGCAATTGGCCGAGCAAGCGGGCTGTGCCCAGCTGTTTAACTGTCCAGTTAGTGAAATTGGCCGCGATGGTGATCTTCAGCAGGTCACAACGCGTGACGGCGTGTTTCGCGCACGTAAACTGCTTATCAGCGCCGGAACCTGGGTCAGCCAGTTAGTGAAAGATTTGCCGGTCACGCCGGTGCGTAAAGTCTTCGCCTGGTATCAGGCTGACGGTCGTTACAGTGAGAATAACCAATTCCCTGGTTTCACCGTAGAGATGCCAGACGGTACTCATTTTTATGGCTTCCCAGCAGATAACAACGCCTTAAAAGTGGGCCGCCATGATGGTGGACAGCCGATGCAGAAACCTGAGGATCGCAAGCCCTTTGGTAGCATCGCCGCGGATGGTAATGAAGCCTTTAGTTTCCTGCGCCAGTTCCTGCCCGGTGTGGGAGTTTGTTTACATGGTGAAGCGTGCAGCTATGACAACACGCCAGATGAAGACTTCATTATTGATACGCTGCCGGGCGAACCCAATCGTTTGATCATCACCGGGTTGAGTGGACACGGTTTTAAATTTGCCAGCGTGCTGGGTGAACTGGCTAGCGAGTTTGCGCAGGATAAACCGTTCTCCTTCGATCTTGCTCCGTTTTCATTGGATCGATTCGCATAAAATGTCCTGGTGCTGGCGCACTGACGCGCCAGGCTGATTGACATAAATTGACGTTAATTGTTATTTCATGAAACTTTGCCGTAAGCGATGACGCATTTGGTGTAGTAATTGCCCCTTTATTCATTTTTATCCTCATCGATAACACCCTGCCTTCAATAATCCTGGTTAACTTTTAAATAATCACTCATTTATTCCGAATATCATTTCGGAAGTTATAGAAAAGTAAGCCTGATTGCTTTCACATTTCAAAATGTGGATGCTCATTGCTACTTATTTCAATCGCTGGTTCACGAACATGTGGCGTAATTCACCCCAACACTTCGGGCTCGTCTCCATTTTATTACACTGGTTGATGGCGCTGGCTATTTACGGCATGTTTGCATTGGGTTTATGGATGGTCGGCTTGGGGTATTACGATAGCTGGTACCACAACGCTCCGGAAATCCATAAAGGCATCGGCATCCTGTTGTTTGCCGCACTGCTACTGCGCCTGTGCTGGCGTGTGATTTCCCCTACTCCTGTGCCGCTCAAACAGTACTCACCGCAGGTTCGCCGTGCCGCCAGCGCCGCGCACTGGCTGCTGTATGGGCTGTTGCTGGTTCTCTTATTGAGCGGCTATCTCATCTCTACTGCCGATGGCAAACCTATTTCTGTTTTTGGCTGGTTCAATGTACCCGCCCTGTTCAGTGGAGCCGGCGTCCAAGCTGACCTGGCGGGGGATGTGCATTTATGGCTGGCATGGAGTTTGGTGCTGCTTTCCGCGCTGCATGTGCTGGCCGCGTTGAAACACCATTTTATCGATCGAGATGTGACCCTAAAAAGGATGCTGGGTTACCGCATCCCCTTAACCTCTGAAAAGGAAAAGTAACATGTTGAAGAAAACGATATTGGCGTTGAGCGCCGCCGGTTTACTGAGCACCGGTTTTATGGCTAACGCTGCGGAGTATAAGTTTGATAAAGAAGGCCAGCATGCCTTTGTGCAGTTCCGCATTCAGCATCTGGGTTACAGTTGGTTGTACGGCACCTTTAAAGACTTTGACGGTACTTTTACCTTTGACGAAGCGAATCCGGCCGCAGATAAAGTTAACGTCACCCTCAATACTGCCAGCCTTGATACCAATCATGCTGAGCGTGACAAACATATCCGCAGTGCCGACTTCCTGAATACCGCAAAATTCCCGCAGGCCACTTTTACCTCCACAGCGGTGAAAAAAGAGGGGCAGGATTATAAGGTCACCGGCGATCTCACGCTGAATGGCGTGACGAAACCGATCACGCTGGATGCCAAATTAATCGGCGAAGGCAAAGATCCTTGGGGCGGTTATCGCGCAGGGTTTGAAGCCAGCGGCAATATCGTCCTGAAAGAGTTTAATATCAGCAAAGATCTCGGACCCGCATCGCAAACGGCAGAACTGATCATTTCGGTAGAGGGTGTACGTCAATAGCATATATATACCCTAAATACTTCGAGTCCCCTCATGGGGCCTACTCTTGGTGCAGGAAGGCGGCAACTGAACGAATCCCCGGGAGCATACACCAGTATGTGACTGGGGTGAGTGAAGGCAGCCAACGCACCAGCGGCTTGAAGTATGACGGGTATATAGCCTGAAGCCGGGTGACTTCAGGCTATTAAACGATTACTTCTTCTCGGGTACAGGAATAGCCATGGTCATGTTCAGTAATCCGCGAGATTTATTGAACACTTTATTGCCATTTTCCCGACCAGCACGGCGTGCGCGCTGCTCTTCAGGTTCCAGCTTGGACTCTTCCATGCAGATAGGGCTGCAGCAGTTATGGTACTTCTCTGCACAGCTTGGGCACTGAATAAACAGCAGATGGCAGCCGTCATTGACGCAGTTAGTATGGCTATCGCAAGGCGCGCCACACTGGTGGCAACTGGAAAGAATATCGTCGGAAATACGCTCCCCCATACGTTCATCAAAGACAAAGTTTTTGCCTTTGAAACGCACCGGTAAACCCTGCTCACGGGCGCGACGGGTATATTCAATTATGCCGCCCTCAATGTGGGACACATCGTTGAAGCCGTTGTGTTTCATCCACGCGCTGGCTTTTTCACAGCGAATGCCGCCGGTGCAATACATGACAATTTTTTTGTCTTTCTGGTCCTGCAGCATATCCACTGCCATCGGCAGTTGATCGCGGAACGTATCAGCCGGGACTTCAATGGCATTATCGAAATGCCCCACTTCGAATTCGTAGTGATTACGCATATCGACAAAAACCACTTCCGGGTCGTCGAGCAAGGCATTCACGTCCGCGGCTTTTAAATAGGCGCCGACATCACTGGCATCAAAGCTCGTGTCTTCTATCCCGTCCGCGACAATGCGTTCGCGCACTTTAAGACGTAACACCCAGAATGATTTACCGTCATCGTCTAACGCAATGTTCATACGCAGATTGTTGAACGCCGGGTCAAACGCATAGAGCGCAGCCTTCATGGCTTCATACTGGCTGGCGGGCACACTGATTTGCGCGTTAATCCCTTCATGAGCAACGTACACGCGGCCAAACACCTTGAGCCTGGTCATCTCAACATAGAGGGCGTCACGGAATGCTTTAGGGTCGGCAATCTGGAAGTATTTATAAAAAGAGACTGTGGTACGTGGTTCGGTTTCCGCCAACATACGTTCTTTCAGCTCTTTATTGGAAACGAGGTTGTGTAACACTGGCATGGTGTTCTTCCTGTTAGCAATCAGAGAAATTTAGCGCGCACATGATACCTGAATTCCCCCTGAAGCAAAGCCCCTGGACGGATTATCCTGCCAGCCGTGATTATGGGCGCAGTTCTGCGCTGCCATTGCATTTTAATGCGCAAAGCTGCTGCCTTTAGCCAACGTGCAAGCTATGCTTGATTTCAGTCAGCAAGAAAAAATGGCATAATCGCGGCAAATAACAGAAACCGGACTCTCTGGCACAAGACGCAGGATACTGACATTTCCATGACTCAACTTCCCCAATTTACTCGTGAGCTTCTTCATCCACGTTACTGGTTTACCTGGATTGGCATTGGTTTCCTTTACCTGTTGGTATTACTCCCCTACCCGGTTCTGCACGCGTTTGGCTGTGGTCTGGGCCGTGTAGCGATGCGCTTTATGAAGCGTCGTGTTGAAGTAGCGCAACGTAACCTTGAACTGTGTTTCCCTGACATGCCCACCAGCGAACGTGAGGCGATGGTAAAGCATAATTTTGAATCAGTCGGAATGGGGCTGATTGAAACCGGTATGGCGTGGTTCTGGCCTGACTGGCGCATCCAGAAATGGGTAAAAACCACTGGGCTTGAGCATGTGGCTAATGCCTTGGCCGAGAAACGCGGGATTTTACTGATTGGCATGCATTTTCTCACCCTTGAACTGGGCGCGCGCGTATTCGGTATGCACAATCCGGGCATTGGTGTTTACCGCCCCAACGACAACAAGTTGATTGACTGGCTGCAGACGTGGGGAAGAATGCGCTCCAATAAAAGCATGCTTGATCGTAAGGATCTCAAAGGCATGATTCGCGCCATGAAGAACAATGACATCATCTGGTATGCTCCCGACCATGATTATGGTCCACGCAGCAGCGTCTTTGCGCCGTTCTTCGCCGTGCAGGATGCCGCAACTACCACTGGCACGCATATGCTGATTCGTTTGGGCAATCCCAGCGTGGTGCCTTTTCTGGCGCGCCGCCTGCCTAATGGACGCGGCTATGAATTAAAGATGATGCCCGACATTCGTGCGAAGTTCTCACTGGAAAGCGAACTTGATACAGCAACCGTGATGAATAAAGTGGTTGAAGAGTCCGTTCTACTCGCACCAGAACAATACATGTGGTTGCACCGTCGTTTTAAAACTCGCCCCGAAGGTCAACCATCCCTGTATTAATGTGATG
>NZ_JASEWO010000205.1:0-7114 GCF_030024295.1 Pantoea sp. Pa-EAmG | reverse complement strand
TTTTTTATTAATTGTCATCAAGACTGGTCTTGTTTATCGTGAAATTAATAAAAAAGCCATTTCCTGATAAAACTTTACGTTACGCCAGTGCTTAAAAAGTTTAATTTAATTACACTGTGTCGAGGTATTGGAGGACCATAATGATGCAGCAAAAATACAACCAAGGGGTGATTGATTCGGTGACCGAATGGATTATGGCCAACCTGGATCAACGTTTGAGCATTGATGATATTGCACTGAAATCTGGCTATTCCAAATGGTATTTACAGAAACTGTTTGCCCGTTACCATAACGAAACGCTGGCGCGTTATATTCGCAAAAAGAAACTGATTTGTTGTGTGAACGAGCTGAAATTCAGCCGCACGCCAATTATCAGTCTGGCGGTTAAATACCATTTCGAAAGTCAGCAATCCTTTACCCGCTCGTTTAAACAGGTGATGGGCTGCACGCCGCTATTCTGCCGTAAACGCCAGCTGAGCGATGCTGCCGAAGCCCTGTTGCGCAGCAGTGACGATCCCTGCGCGCTGTGCCGCAAAGTCGGGTTTAATCGCAGCGAGCAGGAAAAACCGGTTGTTAATCCGGTAAGCGAAAATAATGGGAAGTTTCCAGCGCGTATTAGCTGCGCGGTACGTTAATCACGTCTGATATGTCGGTAAAATATTTATAACCGCACAGGTTGAAGCGGCGCGATTTATTACGCTGATGTTAAGTGGCACCGTGCCCATTCAGGCATCGCGCAATAAATTGCGCCGCTACGGTACGTGCGAAAAGTCATTTCGGTGCCTGTCGACCGCACAGATTGTAGCGGCGCGATTTATCATGCTGATGTTCCGCCGCACCGTGCCCATCCGGGCATCGCGCAATAAATTGCGCCGCTACGGTACGTGCGAAATATCATTTCGGTGCCTGTTGACCGAACAGATTGTAGCAGCGCGATTTATCGCGCTGATGTTCAGGTGCACCGTGCCCATCCGGGCATTGCGCAATAAATTGCGCCGCTACGGTACGTGCGAAATATCATCTCGGTGCCTGTTGACCGCACAGATTGTAGCGGCGCGATTTATCGCGCTGATGTTGAGTTGCACTGTGTCCATTCAGGACATTGCGCAATAAATTGCGCCGCTACGGTACGTGCGAAACGTCATTTCGGTGCTTATCAACCGCACAGATTGTAGCGGCGCGATTCATCGCGCTGATGTTCCGCCGCACCGTGCCTGTCCGGCCGGTGAAATCCTTTTATTTCTCAGCGCACCGGCTGGCCCGGCAGCAGCTTATCTGACAACAACTGACGACAAACAAACGCGTCCTGCCGTGCCTGCTGCTGCTGTTGCGGCGACAAATCCTGCCACACCGTTTGCAGATGCTCCGCCAGCCCGGACTGGAAATGAATCTTCTGCAGCGCGTAATCCGAATTACCGCCTTCAATCATCTGCTGCATCGCCTGTGCGCTGTTATCGCGCCCGTCATGGGTCAGCGTACAAAAAGTCGCGATGTAGTAAGCCTTGTCCTCATCGCTGTAATGCGGCATCAGCCACCAGATCAGCGCACTGATAACCAGCAGCAGCGGCAGCAGGGATTTGATTTTTAACATGGATTTATTGACCAGCTGAAAAAGAAAACGCCGCGATCTTAACAGATTCACCGCGCCATGCCGCACGCCATTTTCAGGCTTTTCTCCGGCAGATTGAGACGAGGCTTAACGGGGAATGCACCGATGTGCTTATAAAGTAGCCCGCTCAATTTTCCTCGTCATTCAGGGAATGAACATCATGAAAAAAAGCCAGCTGGCGCTGCTGATTGGTACCTTGTGCCTTAGCGGTTCACCCTATGCCGGGATTATGCGCCATGACATTGACGTGCAGGAATACCGCGATTTTGCCGAAAACCGGGGCAAATATGCTATCGGTGCCACCGATATTCCCCTCTATCGCAAAGACGGCACCTTTGACGGCTATGTACTGGACGTGCCGATGCCGGACTTTAGCATGGTCAGCGACGAGGGTTTCAGCTCATTTATCGCGCCATCTTTTGTCACAGGTGCCAAACATGTTCGATATGTTCTGTCGCTGAATTTAGGCAAAAAAGCCAAATTTTCGCCGACTTACCGTGGCATTAACTACAATAATGATCCCACGCGAGACTTTCATTTACCGCGGGTTAATAAGGTGGTCGTCGAAAGCGCGCCTTCGCCTTACATCGGCGGTGAAGAATTATTAGCGAATCGCAGTCGCTATACCGTATTTGCCCGCCTGGGTGCGGGTTATCAGCAAATCGACGATCCAGAAAGCGGTAAATTGATACCTATCGATGGCGCCTACGTCTATAACACCGGTGGAACCTTTAAACCCGGCGCCATTACGAATTTTTATAAGGACTACATTAAGTGGAGAATTTTTTCACCTGATCACCCCTCATTTTCCCTGTTAAGTATTGGTACCCGTGGAGGTGATAGCGGTAGCCCGGTGTTTGCCTGGGACAGTGTAGAAAAACGCTGGGTACAGTTCGCTGTCCATTCTGGTGGCTATGGGGGGACTACCTACAATTATTCCTTTGCCAGTGAATTAATTAATGGAAAGCATGTGCAGGAGGTACTGGATTCCGTCAGGGATGCTGATGTTAAAGACAGCGGCAGCAGTACCCTCGAATGGCGCGGTGACAGCATTACGCAGGATGGCAAAAGCTGGCAATGGCACGGGCTCGATGACAGCCTGGCAGAAACCGCACCCGCCAATGCCAGTAATGAACAGCTCGACGCCACCAAAGATCTGCGCTTCAACGGCGACGGCGGCATCATCGAGCTGGCGCAGTCAGTCAATCTGGGTGCCGGCCGCCTGCATTTTTCCAATGACTACATCCTGCGCGGCGCAGGCGACAGCAACTTCAGCTGGGCTGGCGGCGGCGTAGAGGTCGACCAGGACAAAACCGTGCTGTGGCAGGTTAACGGCCTGCAGGATGATGCGCTGCACAAAATCGGCGCCGGCACGCTGCACGTTAACGCCAGCGGCATCAATCCCGGCGCGCTTAACGTTGGCGACGGCACAGTCATCCTTGACCAGCAGGCCGACGCGCAGGGACGTAAACAGGCCTTCTCTACCGTCACCCTGTTCAGCGGCCGCCCGACCGTGGTGCTCAACAGCGCCGATCAGTTAAGCACTGACAACATCCGCTTCGGCTATCGCGGCGGTACGCTGGACGTTAACGGCCTCGATCTGACCTTCGACGATATCCTGCACAACGACAGCGGCGCACGCATCGTTAACCGCGGTCAGACGCTGGCGCATCTTGATCTCACCGGCGATAACCGCCTGTTCCTCGGCGAGCTGGGCGAAGCGGACTCACGCGATAACCTCAACGTGACCACCCATCAGCGCTGGCAGCTGGCCGGCGGCGCGCAGCTTAATCAGCTGGCGGTGGCCGACGGTGTGCTGACGCTGAGCGGCGAACAGGTGGAACACGCCGGGAAGGTGTTCTTTGCCAATGACTGGCAGGACAAAACGTATCACATCAACCAGTTGCAGGTGGCGCAGGACGCCGCGCTAACCATTGCTGAGCACGCTCATGTTACCAGCAACATCACGCTGGCCGACGAGGCCACGCTTAACGTGCTGGGGCGATCCACGCTGGCTGGCGACATCAACCTGAGCGGCACCGCTTCCAGTCTGATTGCCGACATCGCGCAGTACGTCAGCACGCTGGGCGAGCTGGCTTCCACCATCAGCGCCAATATCAGTGGCCAGGGCCGCGTGATTAAAAGCGGTGACGGCCGGCTGACGCTGAGCGGTGACGTCAGCAACCAGCAGGGCGTTGAAGTGCAGCAGGGTGAGCTGGAAGTGAGCGGCAAGCTGCACACGCCGCTGAACATGGCCGCCGGCACGCTGCTCTCCGGCGGCGGCGTCATCAATCACGCCAGCCTCGCCGATAACGTCACGCTGGCACCGGGCTGGAACAATGCGCCGGACAGCTGGTCGGCCATGCGCCTTGGCGATCTGCGCCACGGGCGCGACACGGCGCTGGTGCTGAACTCCGCGTTCCGCGACCACGCCAGCGATCGCCTGCTGATCGATGGCGATCTGCAACAGCCGGACGATGCGCCGCTGTGGCTGACGGTAAAACCGCAGGCCAGCTGGATCGATAGCGATCGCAACCACAACGGCGCAGCGGATAACACTGAAGGCGTGTCGCTGGTGCAGGTCGGCGGCCAGGCGCACGCCGACAGCGTCCAGCTGGCCGGCAGCTATGTGGCGCGCGGCGCCTGGGCTTACGGTCTGTACGCCTTCGCACCGGGCCGCGCCAGTGGCGATGAGCGTCTGGTGGCGGGCGAAGGGGATCAGTTCTGGGATTACCGTCTGCAAAACATTCTGCTGGCGGAAGGGGATAACCGTGAACCTTACCTGCCGGAGCCGGAGCCGGAGCCGGAGCCGGAGCCGGAGCCTGAACCGCAACCCGAGCCAGAACCGCAGCCGGAACCGGAACCGGAAAATCCGCAGGTGCCGCAGCCAGAGCCAAAACCGGAGCCAGGTAAGGTGCGCGCGGCGGTGATTCCGCAGGTGCCGACCTACATCTCGCTGCCCGCCGCCTTCCACAGCGTGACACACAATCTGCAAGCGCTGTTCAGCAGCAGCGCGCAGCAGGCGGGCGCAGAGGGCCGTCCGGATCTGTTTGTGTCCGGCTACACCGGCGACGACCGCTATCACAGCGTGGGCGGCTTTATGGATTACGGCTACGATTTCCACAGCCGCTATCAGGGCTGGATGATTGGCAGCCGCTTCCCGCTGCAATCCGCGCTGGCGCTGAGTGTCGGCATCAATAAAGGCAACCTGAGCATCACGCCGGAAGCGCGCGACGGCAACAGTCACGCCCGCATTGATACGCTAGGCGCCAGTGCGCTACTGAGCTGGCAGCCCGATCAGGGCCTGCAGCTGGCCGTGCCGGCTGGCGTGATGCAGTACCGCGGCAGCGTCAACACGGATCTGCGCGGTAACGTGACGCAGCTGAAAGCGCGCGGCGCGAACCTCGGGCTCGAGAGCGGCTGGCGCTGGCAGTCCGGCGCGCATGCGCTAACGCCGGTGGCCGGCGTAAATGCGCAATGGCTCGATATTAATGATTTCACCGACAGCGACGGCGCACAGGTCAGCTACCGCAATCCGCTGCAGTGGCAGCTCTCCGGCGGCGTAAAATACGACTTCCGCCTCAACCAGAAGCTGAAGCTGGGCGCGGAAACGCGCTACGTGCAGCACATCAGCCAGCGCGATCGGGTGGCAATTGGTGACGGCCAGCAGGCGGCGCACTTCGCCACCGGACGCGGCGGCAATAGCCTGCAGTACAGCGGTTACGCCGGCTGGCAGGTACTGGATAATCTGGAGCTTAACACCCAGCTTCAGGGCCAGCAGCGCCTGACGCAGGAAGGCATCAGCGACTGGAATCTGCAGGCCGGTGTGAAAATCAGTTTTTAATCGCGGCTCTCATCACGCATCAGCCCGGGACATGTCTTACCGGGCTTTTTTATGCTTTTCTGAAAAAAAACCAGACAAAACTTAATTGCCACGTTAGTCGGTCGCTTTAGGTTTGCGATTCTCGCTATTTTCATCCATGGAAGAGAATATGAAACTTACCCCGCTGACGCTGGTGATCAGTACGTTCTGTTATAGCCTTCCTGCATTCGCTGATGAGCGCTACCCTGCATTTTCCACATCACAAAATAATAACGTTAACGCTGCGAATATTCCGCACCCACCGGAATCCTTTCATGGTCCATCAACCCAGGAAATCCCTGAGCTGCCGCTGCTTGCGCAGGCCAGCCGCCAGACCGGCGAAGGGATTAAACAGCTTGGGAAAATGATCGCCCGCGGCTCGTGGTTTGATGAGATCAATCCGGCAACCTCGGGCCTGGTGAGAAGCAGCGTGCTGGCCGGCAATAACAGCCATCACTTGTGGTATTACCGGTTACAGACCATGGTCCTGACCGGGGAGAAAGATGAAGGATTGCCGAATATTAATAATCCCGGTGTCGTGGCTCCGATACCCGACCCCGGTAAAGGCGAAGCTGTCATATTGCCGCCGCCACCGCCGCCTGAGCCGGAACCGCCACAGCTTACACCCGCGCCACAAATCCCGACCTATCTCGCCCTGCCCAACATGCTGTATGCCCTCAACGACACCATGCAAACCCGCTTCCACTTCGCTGCCCGGCAGATGAGCCTGGATGATCATCACAACCTGTTTGTGTATGGCTATAGCGGCGGCGAGCGCTATCGCAGTGCGCAGGGTGATAGCGATGCCATCAGCCGCTATCAGGGCTGGATGCTGGGCGCGCGCTGGACGCCGGAAGCGGAACAGAGCCCGCTGGCCTTCAGTGCGGGCGTGCACAAAGGTGTGATGACTATGCTGTCGGATACGCAGTCGGGTCGCAGCCAGTTGCGTATGCAAACCCAGGGCATTAATGCGCTGATCGGCATTCAGCCGCCTGAGGGCTGGCAGCTGGAGATACCGCTGGGGCTGACGCATTATCGCGGCACCTTACGCCATGAAACCCAGGGTGAAGTGGCGCGGATCAGCGCCGTTAGCGGCAATATCGGCGCAGAAGCAGGCTGGCGCTGGCAGCAGGATGCGCATAGCCTGATGCCGCTGGCCGCAGCCGGTGTGCAGTGGCTGCATATTGCTGATTTTACCGAGCAACAGGGTGCGCAGGTGAACTATCAGCTGACGCCGCAGTACAGCCTGGCTGGCGGTGTGAAGTATGACTATCAGCCGCTGTCGTCAGTGAAGCTGGGGCTGGACGCGCGTTATGTCTGGCACAGCGGCAGGCAGAATACGCTGGATGCCGGCGATATGCGCGGATTGCCGATTGAGCGCACCCGCCACAGCGCCCAACTGGGTGGTTACGTCAGCTGGCAGTTGCATGAAAACGTGGAGATCGGCACGCAGTTGCAGGTGCAGCAGCGGCTGGATCGCCCCGGCGTGAGCGACTGGAATGTGCTGAGCGGCGTGAAAGTGGCGTTTTAAATTAATAATAAGGAAAGGGGTGGTGAATGGCTGGCGATGGGTGGTTTGGTCGCCATAAATGGCGCCCCTTATATCCCGATCATTCTCCTCCGGGTATGATGATCCCCGACTG
>NZ_JASEWO010000204.1:0-7161 GCF_030024295.1 Pantoea sp. Pa-EAmG | reverse complement strand
ACCGATTTCGGCGTGAAGAAGATCATTCGTGTGGGTTCCTGCGGTGCCGTGCGTGCAGACGTGAAACTGCGTGATGTGGTGATTGGTATGGGCGCCTGCACCGACTCAAAAGTTAACCGCATGCGTTTCAAGGATCACGATTTTGCCGCCATCGCGGATTTCGACATGGTGCGTAACGCGGTCGACGCAGCTAAAGCGCTGGGTGTGGACGCGCGCGTCGGTAACATCTTCTCCGCGGATTTGTTCTATACGCCGGACCCGCAGATGTTCGACGTGATGGAGAAGTACGGCATCCTCGGTGTGGAGATGGAAGCGGCCGGCATCTACGGTGTGGCGGCAGAGTTTGGTGCCAAAGCGCTGACCATCTGTACCGTGTCGGATCATATCCGTACGCACGAGCAAACCACCGCGGCAGAGCGTCAGACGACGTTCAACGATATGATTAAGATCGCGCTGGAGTCGGTGCTGCTGGGGGATTGATTTTCCCCGGTTTTCCTTCGCCCTCACCCTAACCCTCTCCCGCGCGCGGGAGAGGGGACTGATCGAGCAACGGTTAACGCCCTCGCGCGGGAGAGGGGACCGATCGAGCAACGGTCAACGCCCTGTCCCGCATTCCTGACGTAGCCGCTCCACCGTAAACATCTGACACACTTTTACCCAGGCTTGTGCATCTTCCTGCTGGCTCTGCGGCGATCTCTCCCTATCATTAGCGTGATAATGAAGAGACTAAGCCCCTGATGAATTTCCGCAATTTCGAAGCCGAAGAGAAACTGTTTGTGCGCCGCGCGCTGGTGGCGTTTGCCCTGGTTGTTATCTGCTTCACCATTCTTGGCATCAACCTGTATCGCTTACAGGTGGATCAGCACAGCTATTACCAGACGCGTTCCAACGAGAACGACATTAAAATGATCCCCATCGCGCCAACGCGCGGGCTGATTTTCGATCGCAATGGCATCCCGCTGGTGCGCAACGTCACCTGGTACGACATCCTCGTCACGCCGTACAAAATCGACAACATGCAGGCGACGCTGAAGGCGCTAACGCCTATCGTCGATCTGACACCGGATGATATCGAAACCTTTGAGCATGAACTGAAGCAGAGCAGCCGCTATAAACCGGTGGAGCTGAAGGCCGAGCTCACCGACGAGGAAGTGGCGCGCTTCTCGGTCAATCAGTTCCGCTTCACCGGCGTCACCATTGATACCTATCAGGATCGGGAATACCCGTACGGCGCCGATCTGGCGCATGTGGTCGGCTACGTGTCGAAGATTAACGACAATGATTACAAGCGGCTCAATGCCGAGGGCGTGGGCGAAAACTATGCCGCCGACCATAACATCGGCAAGCAGGGTATTGAGGGCTACTACGAATCCCTGCTGCACGGCAAGACCGGCTATCAGGAAGTGGAAGTGGATAACCACGGCCGCATCGTGCGCGTGCTGAAAGAGGTGCCGCCGGTAGCAGGAAAAAACATCTGGCTGACGCTGGATCTGCATCTGCAGCAGTATGTGGAGAGCCAGCTGGCCGGGCAGCGTGCGGCGGTGCTGATTGAGGACCCGCACGATGGCGGCGTGCTGGCGATGGTCTCCAGCCCGAGCTACGATCCTAACCCGTTCGTGAAGGGCATCAGCTACAAAGCCTATAAAACGCTGCTGCAGGATAAAAACCTGCCGCTGATCAATCGCGTTACCCAGGGGCTTTATCCACCGGCATCGACGGTAAAACCCTACATGGCGATGTCGGCGTTGCTGAGCAAAGTGATTACGCCGGGCACCACCTTCTTTGGCGCGCCCACCTGGACGCTGCCGGGCACCGATCGCAAATACCGTGACTGGAAAAAGTCCGGCCACGGCATGCTCGACGTCACCAAAGCGATTGAAGAGTCCGCCGACACCTTCTTCTATCAGGTGGCGTTCATGATGGGCATCGACCGCATCCACAGCATGCTCAGCCAGTTCGGCTACGGCAAACCTACCGGTATCGATTTGAATGAAGAGTACGCCGGGCTGCTGCCAAGCCGCGAATGGAAGCAGAAAGTGCATAAACATACGTGGTATCAGGGCGATACGGTATCGGTGGGCATCGGCCAGGGCTACTGGATAGCCACGCCGATTCAGATGGTAAAAGCCATGGTGGCGCTGATCAATAACGGCCGGGTGATTAATCCGCACCTGCTGGCTAAAGCACAGCGCGGCACCTGGCAGCAGGTTTATCAGCCGACCGCGCCCCAGCCGCAGATTGGCGATGCGAAATCACCGTACTGGTCGCTGGTGCGCCACGCCATGTTTGGTATGGCCAACGCGCCTAACGGCACCGGTTATAAATATTTCCATACCGCGCCGTACGGCATCGCCGCCAAGTCCGGTACGTCGCAGGTGTTTAGCCTGAAGCAGAACCAGACTTACAACGCGAAGATGATTCCGGTGCGCCTGCGCGACCACATTTTCTATACCGCCTTTGCGCCGTTTAACAACCCGCAGGTGGCGGTGGCGCTGATTCTGGAAAACGGCGGTAACGAAGGCATTACGGCCGCGCCGGTGATGCGCAATATCCTCGACCATATCTTCCTGCAGACGCCGGATAGCAGCGTGCCGATGCAGACGGCCAGCACCGCGCAGGTGCACTGATCAGCGGAAAAATACCCGGTTGCGACCGTGGTGTTTGGCATCGTAGAGCGCGGCATCGGCATTGCTGTACAGCGTGTCGAAATCGGAGCCCGGCTTGCCGTAGCTCACGCCGAGGCTGGCGGTCACCAGTTGCTGCGGCAGCACCGCCAGCGGCGAGGCGTTAAGCGAGGCGTGGATCGCACCGGCGACAATCACCGCGTCGGACAGGCGATAGTGCGGCAGCAGCACGGTAAACTCTTCGCCGCCGATGCGGCCAATGCTGGCGCCGGCCGGGCAGTGCGCCTGAATGCGCGTCACCAGCCCGCAAATCACCTTATCGCCCATCGGATGGCCGTATTCGTCATTGATCTTCTTGAAGTGGTCGATATCCAGAATGATCAGCGCCGCCGGGCCGCTCTCCAGCGTCTGGCTGATGCGCTGAATAATCGCGCCGCGATTCCACACCGCCGTTAGCGGATCGTGGCTGGCTTTGTACTCCAGCTCCTGCGCCAGCTGGTTTAACTGCTCATTTACGCGGTTCAGCTCGCGCTCCGCGCGATCGCTGCGGGAGATCAGCCGCCAGGTTTCGCGCATCAGGCGCTGATAGTGGCGATTCAGGTGCAGCAGCGCCTCGCGGTAATCCTGCGCGCTCAGCGTGTTTTGCGCCGCCACATGCTGTGAGCGATTCAGCACCTCGCTCTCTTCACGGAACAGCTCATTGAGGTCCATCATGACGCCAGTTCCGCCTGCAGATTAACCTGCAGATCGGTAAAATCCAGCGCCAGTTCCTGACCAAACTCTTCCGCGATGTCATCTTCCGCATCAAACAGCCAGTTCAGCGTGACGCGCTGACCGCGCTGCGCCAGCTGGTTGAACAGATCGAACAGGCTGAACAGCATTTTGGTGCTGGAGCTGTTGAAGTAGCGCAGCGCGATAGTGACGACCACGGCGTCGTTGTCGGTGGGTTGCCACTGCTCAAGGGCATCCAGCAGCGGGCGATAAAACGCCGCCGCGTTCTCCGGCCACGACTCGCCGCGCAGCGCAAACTGGCGGGTGGCAAAATCAAAACTCACTTCGGGCGTGCTCTCAGTGGCAGCGA
Organism: Pantoea sp. Pa-EAmG; assembly: GCF_030024295.1. Lineage (NCBI taxonomy): Bacteria > Pseudomonadati > Pseudomonadota > Gammaproteobacteria > Enterobacterales > Erwiniaceae > Pantoea > Pantoea sp. Pa-EAmG. The sequence continues at coordinate 3,456 of NZ_JASEWO010000204.1, read as the reverse complement.
TAATCAGGTTTTGCATACAACCTCAATCCTGGTGAATGGTGGCTTTAAGCCAAAACGTGGCGTAGCCGCTGGCGGGCAGCGGACGCAGTTCATACTCCAGCGGCTCACTGACATCACGGGCAAGCGTCAGCAAACCGATATTGGCCCCTTTGCTGGTGGCGGGGCTCTCGGTGCGCAGACCGACACGGTAGGCCTGCTTAATTTCGTCGTTACTCATGGTACGCAGCAGATCGAGCCAGTCGCGCAGCTGCTCGCAGGCGGCCTGTTCGACCTGATTACTGCTCTCCAGCACGTAGTTATCGCCATCCACGTGCAGCGTTACGGTGCCAAAGCGAAAGTGCTGTTCGGCGTGGCTCAGGGTACGGCTGTCCTGCGAATAGCGCAGGATATTCTGCACAATCTCGACAAAGCTGGAGAACAGCCGGCGGCGCACTTTCAGCGGGGCCTGCTGGTTTTCCAGAAACACTTTGATCACTTCACCCATCGCGGTGATGTTCTGCGGCGAAAAGAAGCCGGTATAGTGCAGCGCAACGCTGTCGGGCGGCAGGTGCGTGCCGGTGGAAGCTGGATGCATAAGAGGCTCGTTAATAACGCAGGCCAAACCAGGTGACGTCATCGCGTCGCGGCTGGTTGCCCTGCCAGTGAAGAAATGCCTGCGCAAACGCCGTGGAGAGCTCGGCCATCGGCAGGGTTTTATGTTGTGCAATGACCGTCTGAATCCGCTTTTTACCGAACATAATCTGCCGCGCGCCGCCGGGTTGATCGGTCACGCCGTCGCTCATCACCAGCAGCACATCGCCGGGCTGCAGTGTGCGCTGCTGCTGCTGCCAGCAATAGTCGTGCGGTGTATCGGTGTAGCCAACGCCGACGCGATCGGCCTGCAGCGCGGCGGCTTCACCCTGTACCGGCTGCAGCACCGCGTGCATGCGCGCGCTGGCCCAGCTCAGCTGATGGCTGTCCGTCTCCAGCCGCAGCGCAATCGCATCGCAGCCGTCGTTGGACAGCGAGGTCTGCTGCGAGGCGTTAAGCTGGCCCAGGGTTTGTTTGATGTGGCGGTTAAGCGCCTGCAGCAGGGCAGACGGCGTACGATGGTTGTGCTGCAGCGCACGCTCCAGCGCCGCATGCAGAATCACCGTCATAAACGCGCCGGGAATGCCGTGACCGGTGCAGTCGGCAATCAGCGCCAGCCAGCCGTGCTCGTCGCGGTGAAAGGCGTAATAGTCGCCGCCCACGCCATCGCGCGGCTGCCAGTGCAGGCACCAGTCGCTCAGCTGCTGCGCCATCTGCTGCCGCGAGCGGTCCAGCATCGCGTCCTGAATCACCCGCGCGTAATCGATGCTCTGTAAAATTTGCTGATGCTGCTGCGCCTGCAAATCGGAGACGGTACGAATCAGGTCGATACCCAGACCGATGCCAATATAGCGGCCCTGTTCAGTCACGATAAAACCATCGGTTACTGATTTATCCCCGCTGGCGACCACCTGCTGCGCGACCCGATCGAGTTCGGTTTCGGCATCGATCACCAGCGGTTGTTTATCCATAAAGGCGATACAGCTTTTACGATCGTACAGCTCGCGGAAGAACGGGCGCGTCATTTGCGACAGAAAGATGTGGCGGTTGATCATGCCGAACGGCGTGCCGTTTTCCACCACCGGCAGGCCAATCAAATCTTTGTGTTCGCTAAACAGCGCCATTACCGCCGTGTTGTCCATCGCTGGCGTGACGAACGGCACCGCAATACACAGCGAACGCGCGCGGGCACGACCCGTCAGGGCGCTAAGCCCGGTGCGGAAATCAGGCTGCTGCATGAGAAAGAGTCTGGCGTTGATTAGGAATAATCTTAGGTTACGGCACGGCGATGACACTTTTATGTCACCGCCGGCCAGTGCACGCTACGGCGCTTACTGCGGGGCTTTTAGTGCATCGGCGACGTGGCTGATGGCGCGCACCACCTCACTGGAGCTGCCGCGAATTTCGGCAATCACACCGCCCGCCTGCTGCGCGAGCACTACGCCCTGATCGGCACGTTTCAGGTTCGACGCGATGCCTTTCTGCGCCTTATCCGCCAGCAGATGGTTATGCCTCACCCGATTCTCGATTTCGCTGGTGGCGCGATTGATGTTCGCTGCGAGGGTGCGCACTTCACTGGCGACCACGGCGAAGCTGCGGCCATGCTGACCGGCGCGCGCGGCTTCCACTGCCGCATTGAGCGCCAGCAGATTGGTTTGGTCGGCAATGCGGCGGATACTCTCCACGATGGCGCCGATGCGATCGGAAGAGTCGCTCAGATCATTGATATCACCAGAAATACCGTGCAGTTCGCTGGCCAGCGCATTGATATTCTGCACGCTGTTCTCAATGACCGCCGCTCCCTGTTGCGTGCTTTCGCTGGTATGCAGCGCGGTTTGCCATGCCTGCTGCGCTGCTTCGCGCTCCAGCTGGTTTTTTTCAACCTGCGCGGTAACGTCGGTGGCGAACTTCACCACTTTGTACAGCTCGCCGGCGCTGTTAAACACCGGATTATAGGTGGCGCGCAGCCAGACGGTGTTGCCCTGCTTATTGACGCGCTCGAACTGCCCGGAGATATATTCACCCTGATTGAGCTTGTGCCAGAAGCGGCGATAGGCCTCGCTGGTGCGCATTTCGGGCGGACAGAACAGGCTGTGATGGCGACCGATGATCTCATCAGCGCGATAGCCCATGGTATTGAAGAAGTTATCGTTGGCCATCAGCACTTCGCCTTTGAGGTTGAAGGCAATCACCGCCATCGAGCGCTCAATGGCGGTGGTCATGGCGCGCTGCTCCTGCGCATCCATGATGCGCGCGGTGATATCACTCGCCAGCTTGACGATTTTGATCACCCGGCCGTGGCGATCCTGCACCGGTACGTAGTTGGCTTCCAGCCAGATCGGACGGCTGTGCTTCGCCACGCGCAAAAACTTATCGCTGAAGCCTTCGCCGCGATTCAGACGCTGCCAGAACTCGCGATACTGCGGCGACTGCACCATATCCGGCGTGCAGAACAGGCTGTGATGCTGGCCGACAATTTCTGCCAGCGTGTAGCCCATGCGCTCCAGAAACAGCGTGTTAGCGGTGAGGATGTGACCATCAGGCGTAAACTCAACCATAGCGATGGCCTCCTGCAGCGAACTAAGCGTTGCGCTGCTGTGACTGCGTTTCTGCCACGCGAGGCGCGACAGGATTCCCGATGTAATAGTGCTGAACATGGTGGACCTTATTATGGTTATGGGATGTCAGCACGGTTATCGGCGTGAGTGGCTAAAAATTCACCACTAAATAACCCGGTTGCGCAGGTTTTTACCATCGGGTCCGGCGGTTGCTGCAAAAGGCAGCAGTCAGCGGATTTTTACCGAAAAGCGTTTGACGGTACGGCGCGAGTAAGGTTTAATGCGCCCCGTTGCCCGGATAGCTCAGTCGGTAGAGCAGGGGATTGAA
>NZ_JASEWO010000203.1:0-7183 GCF_030024295.1 Pantoea sp. Pa-EAmG | reverse complement strand
GGAATATTGCCACGCAGGACTAATGGCGCTGTGCTAGCGAAGCGTGAAGAGTGGATGCAGCGCGCTTGTGGTGTGTAAAGAGTTTGTAGGGAGGGTTTAGCGAGTCACAAGGGATGTAACAGCACGTTACATTAGCGATATGAATGAATTGACTAACTAACACACTGATGTATTAGAACTATCGGCCTGGCCAGCCAAATCTTTAGGGTTGGAAGAAAAAATTCAGCGTTTCAGTGCTTAACTGGCTTAATTTTAACCAATTCGTGCGTTTTTTGGTGCCGGGTCAGCGGGTTAGCGCTTAACAAAATGAAATCGATTTCATCCGGTAAGAGTATCGCGTGAAAACGCTACGCAGCACGGTCCTGCCTGCGTCGTCTGACGGATACCTCTCCCGCGTACGGGAGAGGCATTGCCTGAGGGGAAAATCGCGCCTTGCGGGGCTAATTACGCCAGCTTCTGAAACGTCGCGACCTTGTTATCGCTACCGTGGCTGGCGCTGCGTGCCGGCAGCGTGTTCAGATCGTTCAGGAAGCTTTCCCGCCAGTGCGAAATGTCCTGCTTACGCAGTACGGCCATCATGTCGTTATAGCGCGAGATACGCTCGGTGCGCGGCATGGTCAGCGCGCGGTCCAGCGCCGCCGCCACATCATCACGATCGTACGGGTTAACGATCAGCGCAGAAGTCAGCTCGTTGGCCGCTCCGGCAAAGCGCGACAGCACCAGCACGCCCGGATCGTCCGGATCCTGCGCCGCGACATACTCTTTCGCCACCAGGTTCATGCCGTCACGCAGCGGCGTAACCAGCCCCACGTCGGTCAGGCGGAAAATCTTCATCAGCAGACGGCGGTCAAAATGCTGGTTGAGATAATAGAGCGGCGTCCAGCCCAGCGTGCCGTATTTACCGTTAATGCGCCCCGCTTCCGTCTCCAGCTGGTGACGAATATCCTGATAGGCCTGCACGTCGCCGCGCGAGGTCGGCGCAATCTGTGAGTAGCGGATTTTGCCGCGGTGCTGCGGGAAGTTTTCCAGCAGCGCTTCATAGGCAAGGAAACGCTCCGGCAAGCCTTTGGAATAGTCGAGACGCTCACAGGCGATAATATTCTGCAAATCGCCCAGCTCACGCTTCATCGCGGCCATCTTCGGTGGCAGCGGCCCTTCCGCCATCTCTTTAATGCTGTCCGGCTCGATACCGATGGGGTAAACCTCGGTCATAAAGGTGTTGCCAAAGGCGCGATGCTTCTTCTCGCCTTTATTCTGCAACTGCGTCAGCTGGCTCAGGCTGTCGAGAAACGCCACGCGATCGGATTCTGTCTGGAAACCCAGCAGATCGTATTCACACAGCATTTCCAGCAGTTCCTGATGCGGCGGCAGCGCATTGAAAATTTCCGGCGTCGGGAACGGGATATGCAGAAAGAATCCGATTCGGTTATTGATGCCCTGTTTACGCAGTTCAGCGGCAAACGGCAGCAGGTGGTAATCGTGGATCCACAGGATATCGTCCGGCTTGATCAGCGGTTTCAGCCGCTGCGCCAGCAGGGTATTCACGCGGCAGTAGCCTTCCCAGGCTTCACGCTGGTACTGCACCAGATCGAGGCGATAGTGGAACGCGGGCCAGATCACCGTATTCGAAAACTGGCAGTAGTACTGATCGTAATCGTTTTGATTGAGGGGGAATGAGGCATAGGTAATGCCGTCTTGTTCGATCTGGGTAAGTTCCTCATCTTCTTCACCGGAAAACTCACTGATCTCTCCGTTCCAGCCAAACCACAATCCTCCGGTGGTCTGCAGCGCATCCAGAATGCCGACGGCGAGACCGCCTGCGTTGGTTTTGCTTCCATCAGGAATAGCGATACGGTTAGATACGACGACTAAACGACTCATAACCTAAACTCCTTACCGACGTTGTCATGTTCTAGTTGTAATAATAGTTGTTCCAGCCAGTGCCAGACCGCTGCCACATCGGGCAGACGATAGCGCGCCTGGCTTGGACCTTCACCGACCTTGACCGAGATGCCGTGCATGGCATTGACTGCAAGAAAGCCTTTCTCATCGGTCAGATCGTCGCCCACAAATACCGGAATGCGACCGGTAAATGGCGCTTCCTGCATAAATTCGCGTACCGCAGCACCTTTATCGATGCCCTGCGGTTTCAGTTCCACCACACATTTACCTGGCTGCAGCGCCAGCGCCGGAAAGCGGGTTACCGCCTCTTCGGCCAGTTGCATGATGGCGTTTTCATACTCTGGCGCGTTGCGGTAGTGCAGCGCAAAGGCCATGCCTTTTACTTCCAGCAGCGTACCGGGCCACTGGTCAAGGGTCTGCTGCAGTTCAACCTGCAGCGTTTGCGCCACCTCATCGGGCAGCGACTGACGATGCAGATGTCCGCTGGCATCGCGGCGCTCAGCGCCGTGCACGCCCGCTGCCGGGGCTTCCAGCGGCGCGACCAGCTCATCCAGCTGGCTGATCGGACGGCCGGAAACCAGCGCCAGCGCGCCGTGACTTAAATTAGAAATTTGTTGCAGATGCTGGCGCACCGATGCGGGGATGGAAACCGACTCGGGCTGCGACTGAAGCGCGGCCAGCGTGCCGTCAACATCAAAAAAGAAGGCGTAAAGTCCGCCACTTAGCGACGGCAGGATGCTGTTCTCATTAACCGCAGGGGTCACGTCTCCTCCTGTATCTGAACGTAAACGGGCAGTCTGTTCGCAGGCAGGCAGGAAGTGAGGAGGTTTTTCCGTAAACACGGGAATCGAAAGGGTAACGCTCCAGAACTAAACGAAATTTTCATCAACACTGCAACCGCACTACGAACGTCGGCAACATTAAGTGTAGACAACAATTGAAGTTTCGCCAGACGGGCGCACAGAGTTCTTAGCGAAGAGTGCACTTTTCAGCGGTTTGCGCGGCAAAAAACTGAATTCTGCTGTTTTTCATACGCTTCGCTTTTTTTACCGCGGGCAGACTTGATCATAGCAAAAACCGCCTGATACTGTATATAAAAACAGTATCTATGGAATATTCGCTATGACGCGTTTCTTTTTGCCACAGCTTTCACCGCCTTCGCGCTCCCGCCCGCTATTCCTTGACGCGGTGCACGGCGGTTTCCCCTCACCCGCTCAGGACTACATTGAGCGCCAGATTGATCTCAATGAGCTGCTGGTGACCCGCCCGAGCGCCACCTATTTTGTGCGCGTCGAAGGCGACTCGATGCGCGATGCCAATATCCGCGAAGGCGACCTGCTGGTGGTCGACAGCTCACTCAATGCCCGGCACGACGACATCGTGATCGCCGCCATTAACGGCGAGTTCACCGTCAAGCGGCTGCAGACGCATCCCTGCGTACAGCTGATGCCGATGAATCCGCGCTATCAGCCCATCCGGCTGCGTGAAGAGGAGGAGCTGGAAATTTTTGGCGTGGTGACGTTTATTATTTACGCCGCACGCATCCAGCGTTAGCGCATCGTTTCGGCGCGGATCATCTCAATCAGCCGGCGTAAACCCGGGTGCAGCTGGCGACGGTCGGGGTAATACATCACCAGCGGTTCGTCTTCGCTGCACCAGTCCGTCAGCACGCGCACCAGCTGCCCGCTCGCCAGCTGCGCCTGTACGTAGCGCTCCGGGCAGTAGCCGAGACCGTAACCGCCGGCGACCGCATCAATAATCATGTCGCTCTCATTGAGCGTCAGCGTGCCCGGCACATCGACCTCATACGCCACCTTGCCCTGCGCCAGCGGCCACTTATACAGCGTGCCATTGCCAAGACGCATGCGAATACAGCGATGGTTGCGCAGATCGTCCGGATGCTGCAGCGGCGGCGCGTCGCGCAGGTAATCGGGTGACGCCACCACGATCCAGCGCAGTTTGGGCGTCAGCGGCATGGCGATCATGTCTTTCGGTACGCTGGCGCCGTAGCGAATCCCGGCGTCATAGCCGCTGCCGATGATATCCACCAGATTGTTATCCACCGTAATTTCCAGGCTGAGCTCCGGATAGGTCGCCATAAAGCGCGCCAGGATCGGCCGAAACAGCAGCTGCCCGGCATCACGCGGGATGTTCAGCCGCAGGCGGCCGCTGGGTGATTCGCGATACAGGTGCAGATCGTTCAGCGCCAGCTCAATCTGCGCAAAGCCGGTTTCCAGATGGCGCAAAAAAGCGGCACCGGCGTCCGTCGGCACCACCGCCCGGCTGGTGCGGTTGAGCAGGCGCACGCCAAGACGCGCTTCAAGACTGCGCAACGTGTGGCTGATGGCCGACGTGGTGACCCCGAGTTCCAGCGCGGCGAGGCGGAAACTCTTGCGCCGGCAAATCAGCAGAAAAACATTCAGATCGGCCAGTTCATTACGTTGCAGGGCGGGCATTTTCGTGTCTCCTGACTCATTGCCTCGTTGAATCTGATTCAACTTCAGATGAGCTATCATAGCGAAGCTACCGTACCGGACGCTATGCGCACGTGGCATGGCGGGCAAAACGTCACTTTTTACCCTGAGCTCATGATGCTGCCCGAAGACCGAAAAGACGCTATTTATCGCTACCTGTTTGCGAAACGATCGGCCACCATTCACGAACTGGCCACGCTGATGGCGGTGTCGGCGATGACCATCCGCCGCGATATTAAATTCCTGCAGGACGCCGGCCTGGTGGTCGGCATACACGGCGGCGCCAGGCTGCCTGCCGTGGTCCATCAGGCATTGCCGTATGTGGAGAAGGCTCAGCTGAACGCGCACGCCAAACAAAGCCTTGGCCGTTATGCTGCGTCACTGGTACAGGATGGCCAGGTGGTCTACCTCGATGCCGGTACCACCAGCTATGAAATTGCGCGTGCGTTAGGCGATCAGGCAAGTCTCACCGTGCTGACTAACGACTTTACGATTGCCGCCTGGCTGATGCGCCACAGCCACATCACGCTATTTCATACGGGTGGCAAAGTCGATAAACGGCATATTGCCAGCGTGGGTGCCATGGCGGCGACCGCCCTTGCCTCGTTCAATATTGATCTTGCCTTCCTCAGCGCCAGCGCGTGGGATGTCACGCACGGCCTCTCGACACCCGACGAAGACACCTTGCTGGTGAATCAGGCGGTGCTGGCCGCCTCAGCGCAGCGTTATCTGGTGGCTGACAGCAGCAAATATGGTCGTTACAGCGTGTATTCCGTGTGTAAGCTGCAGCAGCTGGACGGCGTGATCACCGATGACGATTGCCCCTGTGCTGCCGTTGAGGAGATGAAACAGCGTGATATTCGTCTGCACCGGGTAAATCGCCGCGGCTGAGCGGCTCTCTGCGCATCCCGATAAAGGTCATTAATTAAAAAGGAGGCGCGAACGCCTCCGGTGGCTACAGGGAAATCACATCGACTATTTATTATGGGGCACGGTTTACGGCGTAGGGGCGACTTTAGGATTGGAGCTGAACCAGCCGCGGCGATCCTGCCAGTTGCCATATTCATCCACAATCGCCCCTTTGCTGTTGGCCATCAGGAAATGATAGCTTTCCAGTTTTTTCAGCGACAGCGTTTCGCCCTGATGCTGAATGACGACATTGTGGCTTTGCACCGGACCAAAACTTTTCGGCGTCGGCGGAATATCCGCTGATGCGGCGCCAATTTCTGAGAAGTTATATACCCAGCCATCGAGGACGCGCCATGATTCATGTTTTGCCGGACGTGCCGGCGGCGCGCTAATCGGCATGTGTCGATGCTCCGGAATCATCTGGTTCGGCAGCAGATACATGGTCATAGCGTAATAACCGTAATCCAGATTATTGACCCAGGTGATGCTGGCCAGGCCAACATGCTGATAATCGCCCAGCCCGAAATCATTGACCCACAGCTGCTGGCGCATGGCCGGCGTCAGCGTATGACCGTAAGAAGCGAGCAGTTGCGCTATTGCATCTTTCGCCACCTCTTTCTGGAAGACGCCATTTTTATAGAAATCTTTATTGGTATAAACGTGATGCGGCTGAGCCGCAACGGATGCGGTGGCATTGAGCGCCAGTAAGGCCGCAGCGAACGCCAGAGCAGGTTTTGTCATAATTCACCTCCTGTTTATGACAGCCATGTTGATGCAAATAAAAATTTCACCGGCCGGTAAAACGCAAGGGTGGCCAGCGCGGAGAACAGAGTTGCAGATGGCGATACGGAGGGGAAATTCATTTAGAGAATCGGATCTATCTAATTATCAGATACGGCTGTGCTTTTTTGTGATTATTAACAAATAATCACAGGCTATTCTGCCCGGTAAAGCATCCAGCTGCTGGCGGGCGCAATTTATCTGCTGCTAAAGAAATTCTTAAAATGTTGGTTGCGCTCGCAATTGTGACAGGCGCGCGGCCAATTGTGTTTGACCTGCTTTTCACATCAATGCACACTGGCGGGCGTGAAAAACGGCAGATGAAGAGCCAAGAGATGTTGCAGAATTATAGTCAGCGCGTCCATTTCTATTACTGCATTCTGGTTGCGTTAAAACTCTATGTGAACAGCAAGAAGTCCGGCGGCGTACGCGGGAAAAATAACTTTTTGCTGAAGTGGTTACGCAACGCGCAAAACAACACCATCTTTCATCCAGACATCACCAGTGAAATTGAATGGCTGCGCGGCAAAATTATCAGCGCCGGACCGGATGCCGATTTAGAACCGATGCTGCAATACGTTTACGAGACAGCAAAACGCGCCGAAACGTTGCGTCTCGGGCCGTAATCGCACGGACTGCGCATTGCATTACCCCTGTCCGCAGGCAAAAAAAAGGGGGCAACGCGCCCCCAACCACTACAAAAATTTCATCCCTGACGCCCTGGTGCGGGTTCCCTTCCGGCTGACGCTAAGTCTCTTCGCGCTGGCTACGCGTTACAGGGTTAGTACCAGCACGCTGATCAATAACCAGCAGCCCGCGCAAAATGCACCCGCCGCCACCCAGGTTAACGCCCGGGTATTTAAATGACAGATATCGCGTTGCCAACGTTTAACCGGCTGCATAACCACTCCTGAAAATACATTCTCATTATGCCTGGCAGAGGATTGCCGTGAACTGAGGATAAGCTTGTCATGCATTAATATTCCTGACCATCGGATGTGCTTACCGGTTATGTAGGCGCAGGTACATCCCATTAATTACCGCTTATATCGCCGGCGAGACGAAAAATGCCGCAGGTGTGCAGATCGCAATAGCGTCTTTTTCGCGCCGTTTGTCAT
>NZ_JASEWO010000404.1:0-700 GCF_030024295.1 Pantoea sp. Pa-EAmG | reverse complement strand
TCACGGCAGTGACCGCGGCAACGATTAACGTGGTGTGCAATGTTTCCTGGCGAGTTGGCCAGATGACCTTACGCATTTCGGTTCTTGCTTCACGTGCAAAAGCCACGGTTGCTTTGCCTTTGGTGGTCAGCAACGCAATGCCGCCCGCCGCAGCGATCAACACCACGACAGCCAGCGCGCGTAAAGGCAGTGTCACATCGCGATACAGGTAGTTACCGACGATTGCTACCAGCAGCAATGCGATCACAACTACCCACTTTACCGCTTCCAGGCCGCGCCCGCTCCCTTGAGCTTCGGTATTCGCACTCATAAACCAACCTGCCACAATAATTCAGAAACTATTCTGCCCCGCAGAGCGAGGCATCCAAACCGAATGCGCTTTTGGGCATAACTCGGTATCCAGCGCCGTAATACAGAGCCTGTCTCAGCAATGATTATGATCGAAAATCACTGATGAGCCAGGTTCTGGTTAACAGCGTACAAAAAGGGCATCAAATGATGCCCTTTCCGTGTGCATTGCGTCAAATATTATCGCTATTACGCGATAACTTTAGCAACAACGCCCGCGCCGACGGTACGGCCGCCTTCGCGGATTGCGAAGCGCAGACCTTCGTCCATTGCGATTGGATGGATCAGGGTAACAACCATTTTGATGTTGTCGCCTGGCATTACCATCTCAACGCCTTCTGGCAGTTCGATG
>NZ_JASEWO010000403.1:0-700 GCF_030024295.1 Pantoea sp. Pa-EAmG | reverse complement strand
CCACAATCGCCTCAAAGATACTGGCGCGGTGACCGCTCACTTTCGCCAGCATTTCGCGGCGAGCGTAGAGCAATTCGAAATTCTGACGGACGTTCTGTTCCAGCATAGGGCCCATCGAACGCAGCAAGTGCAGCAGCACCACATTATGGGCGGCTTCTGTGACAGCGATCTGATACTTCATGACCGCATCGGCCTCAGCATCTAAATCGCCGCTGTCCTGCGCCTGCTGGATGTTGACGTGACAGTCGCGAATACGCTGCAGGTCTTCATCGGTGCCGCGCAGCGCAGCGTAGTAGGCCGCAACGCCTTCCAGCGCATGGCGGGTTTCCAGCAGGTCAAACTGGGATTCAGGATGTTCAGCAAGCAGGCCGACCAGCGGGTCGCTCAGGCTTTGCCAGAGATTCTGCTGTACGAAGGTGCCACCACCCTGACGGCGCAGCAGCAGGCCTTTGGCTTCCAGACTCTGGATCGCTTCGCGCAGCGATGGACGTGAGACATCAAACTGTTTGGCCAGTTCACGCTCGGGAAGCAGTTTTTCACCCGGCTGGAGCGTCCCTTCCATAATCAGGGATTCCAGCTGCTGCTCGATTGCATCGGAGAGCTTGGGTTGGCGAATTTTACTGTAGGCCATCATCCCTTCTTATGAGCCAAACGTCCGGAGTAAATTGGTAATACCAATTGAAAAATGGTGCCCGTAAAG
>NZ_JASEWO010000202.1:0-7240 GCF_030024295.1 Pantoea sp. Pa-EAmG | reverse complement strand
TTTGCGTAAGGCGAAGGATCATTTTTATGAAGCTGAAGAACACCATTCTGGCGTCGACCCTGTTATCACTGCTGGCAGCCAATGCGTTTGCTGCCAAAGAGTTAACGCCAGAACAAGCGGCCGCGTTAAAACCATTCGAACGTATCAATATTAGCGGCCGTTTTAATGCAATTGGCGATGCAACAGACGCCGTGTCTAAAGCCGCCGACGCCAAAGGCGCGGACTCTTTCTACGTGCAGGGCATCAACGACAGCAACGGTAACGGTGGCAACTGGCGCGTTACCGCCGATCTGTACAAAGCCAATGCAGCGAAAGTGGAACAAAGCACGCAATACCGGATGTTCAACGGAGTGAAAGAACTGCCGAAGGCGGAAGCATATCGCCTTGAGCCGTTTGACACCGTCTCCGTCAGCGGCTTCTTCTCCAGCCAGCCGGACGTGAACGAAGCCATCGCCAAAGCGGCGAAAAACAAAGGCGCGGCCTCCTTCTTTATTGTGCGTCAGGTGGATGCTAACAACGGTGGCAACCAGTACGTGACCGCCTACGTGTATAAAGCCGATGCCAAAGCGCGCGTGGTGCAGGATACGTCTGACTCGATTCCAGCTGATTCAGAAGCCGGTAAAGCAGCCCTGGCTGCGGGCGGCGCAGCGGCGAAGAAAGTGGCAATCCCTGGTGTTGCTTCCTCGGATACGCCGAGCACCAGCGTGGGTCGTTTCTTTGAAACCCAAAGCTCTACCGGTCAGCGTTATACTGTGACGCAGCCGGATGGCCGCAGCGTGCAGGAAGTCAATGCGATCACGGCCGCACAGATGCAACCGTTTGACACCATCTCCTTCTCCGATCACTTCGGCACGCCAACCGAGATCTCAGAAGCCGTGGGCAAACGCGCCATCGCCAAAGGCGCGAAGTACTATCACATTACGCGCCAGTGGCAGAATCAGAGCGGCGGCAACCTGACCGTCACCGCTGACCTGTTTAAATAATCCCCGCGCAGGGCGGCGCCCGTCGCCCTGCCGTTTGCATAATTCGTAGTCAGATCTGCATAGTCTTGCATTGCCTTCACCGTTCGCTCTCCGTAAAATCTGCCGCCTGTTTTCAGGGTATTCCGTTTTAAACGGGACTGATTGCCACGTTACACTCTGGCTGAACAACTACTACCCAGCACACTCTGCTGCTCAGGAATGGCGTTTTGGATAAAAAATTAGGTCTTAGCGCGCTCACTGCGCTGGTGCTCAGCTCGATGCTCGGCGCGGGCGTCTTTAGCCTGCCACAAAATATGGCGGCGGTTGCCGGTCCGGCGGCGCTGCTGATCGGCTGGCTGATTACCGGTGTCGGTATCCTCTTTCTGTCGCTGGCGATGTTGCTGCTGACGCGTCTGCGCCCGGAACTGGATGGCGGCATCTTCACCTACGCGCGCGCCGGCTTCGGCGAGCTGACCGGCTTCTGCTCGGCATGGGGTTACTGGCTGTGTGCGGTGATTGCCAACGTCTCGTATCTGGTGATTGTATTTTCAGCGCTGAGCTTCTTTACCGATACGCCGGATCGCATCGTGTTTGGCGATGGCAATACGTGGCAGGCGATGCTTGGCGCTTCCGTGCTGCTGTGGCTGGTGCACTGGCTGGTGCTGCGCGGCGTACAGACGGCGGCCAGCATCAACCTGCTGGCGACGCTGGGCAAACTGGTGCCGCTGCTGCTGTTCGTGGTACTGGCGCTGCTGGCGTTTAATTACGATCGCTTCCGTTTTGATTTTGACGGCGCGGCGCTCGGCCAGCCGCTGTGGCAGCAGGTTAAACAGACCATGCTGATCACCCTGTGGGTGTTTATTGGTGTGGAAGGCGCGGTGGTGGTCTCCGCCCGCGCGCGGCACAAAAAAGATGTCGGGCGTGCGACGCTGCTGGCGGTGCTGGCCGCGCTGCTGGTCTATCTGCTGGTGACGCTGCTGTCGCTTGGCGTGGTGCCGCGTGCGGAACTGGCGCAGATGCGCAATCCGTCGATGGCCGGTCTGATGGAACGGCTGCTGGGTCACTGGGGCGATGCGGTGATTGCGGTTGGCCTGATTATCTCGGTATGCGGGGCCTATCTCAGCTGGACCATTATGGCGGCAGAAGTCCCGTTCCTCGCCGCGCAGCAGGGCGCGTTTCCGCGCAGCATTGCCCGGCAAAACCGCCATAACGCGCCGGCGGCGTCGCTGTGGCTGACCAACGGTAGCGTGCAGGTGTGCCTGATTCTGATTGCGGTTACCGGCGCGGATTACAACACACTGCTGACCATCGCCTCAGAAATGATCCTCGTGCCCTATTTGCTGGTCGGTCTGTTTCTGGTGAAAGTGGTGCGCGGTCAGCATAAACCGCTGGCCCTGCTGACGGGCCTCGGTGCCAGCGCCTATGGGCTCTGGCTGCTGTACGCCTCGGGGCCGCTGCATCTGCTGTTGTCGGTGGTGCTTTACGCGCCGGGTCTGCTGCTATTCCTGTATGCACGACGCGGTGGCCGCGGCGACCAACCGCTGTTTGCGCTGGAGCGCATCGCCATCGTGCTGTTAATTGCCGCCTCACTGCCCGCGCTGTGGCAGCTGACGCGCTAATCAGTGCGGTTGTAAGGGAATGGAAACGCACAGCAGATCGTTCTGCTGTGTCAGATTGAGCGGCTTGCGGTATTCCAGATGGATGGCGTCAAGCTGCTCAGCGGACAGCGGATAAGGCAACTGAATATCGAAGCGGCTGATGTGCTGCTGTTCGGCCAGGGTGATCAGTCGGGCGATGTTAATTTCGTCGCTGACCTGGGTTGAAATGATTTGTAATGCTAATTCTTTCAGATGGTCGTCGCTGGCCTGTAAACTGTGCCCGGACTTGCGCGTCACCATGCCAAAAATTGGCATCACGCCGTAAATGGCATCGACAAAGCTCCAGCGTTTTTTGCAGGAAGCGGAAAGGAAGTCACTGTAGTTGAAGCAGATGCGGTCACTGTATCCGGCTGAAGCCAGCTCTTTATCAGACACCCTCGCACTCCTCCTGTTTTCAGTACGATTCCGAACCTTGCGCCAGAACGCGCCGGTAATAATGGCACATTTCACGGTGTACATACCAGTAAGACAAGGATAATTCGTGCGGTAGCGTAGAGCTCAGGACCAGGAAAAGCTATGCTGCTGACATTCTCAGCCATGACAGAGCATTATGAACAAAATTGTCTATGTGGAAGATGAGCCGGAAGTCGGCGAACTGATTGCGGCTTATCTTGGCCGCCACGATATTGAGGTGCTGGTTGAGACGCGCGGCGATCGCGCGGAAGCGACCATTCTCGCCGCCGATCCGGATCTGGTATTACTGGATATCATGCTGCCGGGCAAAGATGGCATGACGCTGTGCCGCGATTTGCGTGCGCACTGGCAGGGACCGATTGTGCTGCTGACCTCGCTCGACAGCGACATGAACCACATTCTGGCGCTGGAGATGGGCGCCAATGACTATATTCTGAAAACCACGCCGCCGGCGGTGCTGCTGGCGCGTCTGCGCCTGCATCTGCGCCAGGCGCACGTGGCCAAACCGGAAGCCGCACCCGCCGTGCAGAGCTCGCAAAAGGTGCTGCGGTTTGGTTCACTCACCATTGATGCGCTCAACCGCCAGGTGATCCTGTTCGACGAACCGATCACCCTTTCGACCGCCGATTTTGACCTGCTGTGGGAGCTGGCGAGCCACGCCGGAGAAATTCTCGACCGTGACGCGTTGCTGAAAACCCTGCGCGGCGTGAGCTATGACGGCATGGATCGCAGCATCGACGTCGCCATTTCACGCCTGCGCAAGAAACTGTACGACAGCGCCACCGAGCCGTTCCGCATCAAAACCATCCGTAACAAAGGCTATCTGTTCGCGCCGCAGGCCTGGGATACCCGCTCCTGATGAGAAAGCTCTTCATTCAGTTCTATCTGCTGCTGTTCGTCTGCTTCCTGGTGATGACGCTGCTGGTGGGTCTGGTGTACAAATTCACCGCCGAGCGCGCCGGACGCCAGTCGATGAACGATCTGATGGCCAGCTCGCTGTTTCTGATGCGCAGCGAGCTGCGTGAGATCCCGCCGCGCGACTGGAATAAAACCATCCGCAACCTCGATCTCGATTTATCCTTTGAGCTGCACATCGAACCGATGAGCAAATATCAGCTGGACGAAGCCGACATGAAGCGGCTGCGCGCCGGTGAGATCGTCGCCCTTGACGATCAGTACACCTTCCTGCAGCACATCCCGCGCAGCCACTATGTGCTGTCGGTCGGACCGATTCCTTACCTGTTTTATCTGCACCAGATGCGCATCCTTGATATCGCCCTGCTGGCGTTTATTGGCATGTCGCTGGCGCTGCCGGTGTTCATCTGGCTGCGGCCTCACTGGCAGGAGATGCAGCGGCTGGAGAAAGCGGCTCAGCGCTTTGGTCGCGGCGAGCTTGACGTGCGCACCCATTTTGAAAACACCTCCAGCCTGCACAGCCTTGGCGTGGCGTTCAACCAGATGGCGGACAACATCAATACGCTGGTGGCGAGTAAAAAACAGCTGATTGATGGTATCGCGCACGAGCTGCGCACGCCGCTGGTCCGGTTGCGATACCGGCTGGAGATGAGTGAAAACCTCAGCGCGGCAGAATCCGCGGCGCTGAACCGTGACGTCGGCCAGCTGGAGAGCCTGATTGAGGAGCTGCTGACCTATGCGCGCCTCGACCGGCCGCGCGTTGACCTCAATCTGCAATCTTTCGATCTGGCCCAGTGGCTGCGCGTGCACATCGCTGACGTGCAGACCATGAATCCGCAGACGCACATTACGCTGGATATTCCGCAGCTGGAAAACATTGGCGCGGCAGATACGCGCCTGATGGAGCGGGTGCTGGATAACCTCGTGAATAACGCCCTGCGCTATGCGCAGCAGCGGCTGCGTGTCAGCCTGTGGTTTGACGGCGCCATCGGCAATCTGCAGGTTGAAGATGATGGTCCGGGCATTCCGCCGGATGAACGCCAGCGGGTATTCGAGCCTTTTGTGCGGCTCGATCCCAGCCGCGATCGCGCCACCGGTGGCTGCGGCCTCGGTCTGGCGATTGTGCACTCTATTGCGCAGGCGCTGCAGGGCCAGGTCTCGATTGAGAGCAGTCCGCTGGGCGGCGCCTGCGTGCGCTTCTGCTGGCCAGTTGATCTCCCCTTGCGCGACGTGACGCCGCGCTTACCTTCATAAGGAGCTTGTTACATGACCGCAGCTTATCAGGAACTTAGCCGCACCTTTCAGCGCCTGGCGCGTTTTGGCCATCTGGGCGCGATTGCCGGCGTGGATATGCAAACCACCATGCCGCCGGGCGGCAGCCAGGCGCGTGGAGAAGCGATGGCGGAGCTGAGCGTATTTATGCACGAGCTGCTGACCGACAAGCGCCTCGGCGGGCTGTTTGACGCCGCCGGACAGGAGTCGCTGAACGATGTGGAGCAGGCCAATCTGGGCGAAATGCAGCGCGCGTGGCGCCAGGCAACGCTGCTGCCGGCCTCGCTGGTGGAAGCCAAATCGCTGGCCGGCTCGCGCTGTGAACACGCGTGGCGCAGTCAGCGTCCGGCCAATGACTGGCAGGGCTTCAGCGCTAACCTGAAAGAAGTGGTGAAGCTGAGCCGCGAAGAGGCACAGCTGCGCGCCGATGCGCTCGGCGTATCACGCTACGATGCGCTGCTGGATGTGTTTGAGCCAGGCATGACCAGCGCGCAGCTCGACAGCACTTTTGGCGATCTGAAAAGCTGGCTGCCGGATCTGCTGCAAAAAGCGGTAGCCCGCCAGCAGGCAACGCCGATTGCCCAGCCGGTCGGCCCCTTCGCCATTGAATCGCAGAAACAGCTCGGCCTGAGCGTGATGGCTACGTTAGGGTTTGATTTTAATCACGGCCGGCTGGACGTGAGCGCCCACCCGTTCTGCGGCGGCGTACCGGAAGATGTGCGTATCACCACACGCTACAACGAAAACGATTTTCTCAGCGCGCTGAT
The DNA here is from genome assembly GCF_030024295.1 of Pantoea sp. Pa-EAmG. Lineage (NCBI taxonomy): Bacteria > Pseudomonadati > Pseudomonadota > Gammaproteobacteria > Enterobacterales > Erwiniaceae > Pantoea > Pantoea sp. Pa-EAmG. The sequence goes on along the minus strand of NZ_JASEWO010000202.1, from coordinate 1,252 downwards.
GGGCGTGATCCACGAAACCGGCCATGCGCGCTATGAGCAGAATCTGCCACAGCAGTGGCGCGGACAGCCGGTGGCGCTGGCGCGCTCGACCGCGATGCATGAATCGCAAAGCCTGTTTATGGAGATGCAGCTGGGGCGCAGTCACGCCTTCCTGCAGCATATTCATCCCCAGGTGGTGGCGCTGATGGGCGACCAGCCGGCGCTGGAACGCAACAACTTTATTCGTCTGACCCAGCGCGTGAAGCCGGGCTTTATTCGCGTCGATGCCGATGAGCTGAGCTATCCGGCCCATGTGATTTTACGTTATGAAATCGAGCGGGCGCTGATTGAAGGCGAGATTGAAGTCGAGGATATTCCGGCGCTGTGGGATGAAAAAATGCAGCAGTCGCTGGGTATTGATACGCGCGGCAACTACCGCGACGGCTGTATGCAGGATATTCACTGGACCGACGGCGCCTTCGGCTACTTCCCGACCTACACGCTGGGCGCGATGTACGCTGCTCAGCTGTTCCAGGCGGTAAAACGCGCCATTCCGCAGGTGGACGAATTGATTCAGCAGGGCGAACTGCAACCGGTGTTTGACTGGCTGCAGCAGAACATCTGGCAGCACGGCAGCCGCTTCCCTACGCAGCAGCTGCTGATCAATGCCACTGGCGAAGCGCTCAATCCACACTATTTCCGTCAGCATCTGGAACAGCGTTATCTCTCTGCCTGATCCGTGCGGCGGCCTGCCCGGCCGCCGTTTTTTGCGCGGAGAGTGATCCGCACTTATCCCCGCCCTGCCCGGTTTTCCTGCTTTGTACAATCCGTTACACGCCGATACCATTCCCTCACTGAAGGCGCGAATTGTTTTACATATAGTGCATTCACCGGCCCCGCAGTGGGCTACACATGAAAAAATAGTTCGAGGGTTTTGCAATGAAAAAATTATTTGCGCTGGTGATCGCCGCTGCTATGGGTCTGTCTTCTGTAGCCTTCGCTGCTGAGACAACAACTGCTGCTCCTGCTGCTGCTGCAACTACCGCTGCACCGGCTAAGCACAAAGCTGTTCACCACAAAAAAGCCGCTGCTCAGAAAGCGCAGGCTGCCAAAAAGCACAAGAAAGTAGAGAAGAAAGCACCAGCGGCTCAGAAAGCGCAGGCGGCTAAAAAGCACCACAAGAAAGCCACCAAACCAGCTGCTCAGAAAGCCCAGGCCGCTAAAAAGCACCACAAAAAAGCAACCAAGCCAGCTGCACAGAAAGCCCAGGCTG
>NZ_JASEWO010000402.1:0-708 GCF_030024295.1 Pantoea sp. Pa-EAmG | reverse complement strand
GATTTAAACAGCTTGCGATCGCGGCTTTGCCAGTAGCGGATAAACCTGAGAAGAAGAAAGCGGGCCAGAAAACCCAGCAGTAGCGAGAGTGTGACGAGCAATACAGCAGGCACCCATGTCGGCGCACCAGATAACTCACCAGGAAGTAATGGCATGATATTCCCTTCTGTTCAGCTAACAACCGTGGTTGTCAGATAAGTCACCAAAATCAGTAACCGTTATCGTGCCGGTTATCTGCTAAACTCATGATTTCGTACTTCAGTGGGTAAAAATATAGTTCACTGGCCGCTGTTAGCAGGGTAAAAACCCATCAGGTAATCAGGTGCAGTGCTGGCGGTCATCGCAAGGGTATGAATTGGTGGTTTTTTTCGGCTTTATTGCTAAAGGTCTGAAATTGCAGGCAGGTGATGAGGCAAAGCGTCAGAGGGTGCTGACGAGAAATGCGCTGGCAGGCAGTGATGCTGCACCCAGGGAAGAAGTACAACTCGCGCTGAACACGCGCATAGCGCCGCAGGTTGATGCTGAGAAAAAGCGCGCGATTAAGCGCGCAATGCATTATCTGGCGTACGCCTCGGTAGAGAGCGTAATCGTCACTTCGTCGCCCACGGCCGGAACATATTTATCGATTTTAAAGTCCGAGCGTTTGATGACGCCGGTGGCATCAAAACCGATCGCCTGCTTTTTAACCATAGGGTGCATATCCTGCTT